>CAZLYG010000353.1:0-373 GCA_964563075.1 uncultured Steroidobacteraceae bacterium
CGGCGCGCCGTGATCACCTCGGGGAAGATTGGTATCTACGACGCTCTGGATGCACGCACCGGCAAGTTCCTGTTCTCCATCAACCTGGGGCTGCAGAACATCGTCAAGAGCATCGACCCGGTCACGGGCCGTAAGGTCGTGAACACGGACCTATACCCGATCGACGGCAAGATCAAGATGGTGTGCCCGCACGGCGCCGGGACGAAGAGCTACCTGCCGGCCTCATGGAATCAGGACTCGGGCGTGCTGGTGATGCCGCTCAACGAAGCGTGCATGGATCTTTACCCCGTCCCCGGCGGCGGCAGCCTCAGCGCGCTGTCATCGGGGGTCAACTGGGGCATTCGCCCACGACCTGACAGCGATGGCAACTATG
>CAZLYG010000353.1:383-5923 GCA_964563075.1 uncultured Steroidobacteraceae bacterium
GACCCGCAAGCCGCTCTGGACTGTGCGCGAGCACGCACCTGTGACATCCGGAGTGCTGACCACTGCAGGTGGGCTTGCGATGGATGCCACCTACGATCGCCTGTTCCACGTGTACGACAGTGCGACAGGCCAAGAGCTGTGGCACGCCCGACTCAATGACGTCTCCAGCTCCAGTCCGATTACCTTCGCGGTGGATGGGAAGCAGTACATCGCATTGGTCGTGGGCGAGGGCGGCTTCCACGCTCGCAGCTTCGCACCGCTGGTACCCGAGTTACGCAGTCCCGCGAACCGAGGCTCGGCGGTTTGGGTATTTGCCTTGCCTTGAGCATTCCGACCTGTTCGGACCTATCCGGAGGAGATTCGTAATGAAATTCAGCTTGAAGCATCGAGTCGCGATGGCGACCTGCGTTGTACTCGCGGCCAGTCTCGCGATCGGGGTTGCTAGGGCAGCCGCGCCGCAGGCGGCGTCGCTGCCGCCCAACGTCGGCACCGGAGATTGCGATCGTGCCTGCCTCCAGGGCTTGGCTGAGCAGTTCATACAAGCGCTCCTCGCTCACGACCCGAGCAAGGTCGCGCTCGCCAAGGGCGTGCGCTACTCGGAGAATAGCGTGCCCTTGCCCATTCCTGATGGATTCTGGAAGAACGCGACGGGTGTGCGTCCGTACCGGTTGTACATCGCAGATCCCGACTGGGGCACTATCGGGTTCTACGCGCGCATGTACCAGAACGGCGACCCGGTGATCGTCAGCACGCGACTGAAGGTCTACAACCATGAGATCACGGAGATCGAGACCGTGGTGACGACGGAGCGATTACGGATCGCCGGCCAAAGCGACAATACCGACTATCTCGGCGAGAAACCGCGGCCGGAATATACGCAGGTCGTACCGTCTTCCCAGCGTCGCACGCGCGAGGAGCTGATGAAGATCGTCAACACCTACTTCACGGGCATCGAGAACAACGCGGGCGAGAAGCCGCCCATCTTCTCCTCGCACTGCCAGCGCCTGGAGGACGGACATCCGACCTCCAACGTCCCCGTGCCTGCTGGCAAGGAGCGTGGCGGCATCAACATGAGCTGTGCCGAAGATCTCGCCATGGGCTACCACCGTAACGATAACCGCATCCGCAGCCGGCGCGTCATGGCAGTGGATCTGGAGCATCAGGTGGTGATGACGAGCGTCTACTTCGATCATGAGAACGATGCGCCCATCCGCAGCTATCAGCTCAAGAACGGCAAGACGGTCACCGTGACGGATACGGGCCCCTCCACACTGCAGGCGCACGAGACGTTCTCGATAGATCGGGAGGGCATCAGCCAGGTGGAGGCCGTGTTCACCAACGTCACCTATGGCACCCGGCCGTATTTCAGCACCGGTTTCCATATGGACAGCCCGGAGTCGGTCAAGGATGGATTCAACGAATACGAGCGCTAGCATGGATGGGCAGCACACGGAGAAGCCTGACCCGACCGCCGTACGTGTAGCGTTGTGGAGGGCGCTGCACGTGCAGCTCGACTCCCCGCCCCACGTGCTCGAGGACGAGGTTGGTCTGCGCCTGGCGGCTCCTCCTGAGGACTGGCAACAGCGCCCCGACATGCATCCCCAGGGCACGCGAGGCTACCGGGCCGCAATTCTCGCCCGCGCGCGCTTCATCGAGGATCTGGTCATCGAAGAAGCCGGCCGCGGCCTCATGCAGTACGTGCTCCTCGGAGCCGGCCTGGATACGTTCGCTCAGCGCCGCACGGAGATCGCTTCGCGTCTGCGGGTGTTTGAGATCGACCGACCCGGTGCGCAGGCCTGGAAGCGGCGCCGCCTGCTGGAGCTCGGCTTCGGCATCCCCGAGTGGCTGCGGCTGGTCCCCGTGGACTTCGAGGCCAATGTGTCCTGGTGGGATCGCCTGGCCGCCGCGGGTTTCGACGCGAGCCGCCCTGCGCTGGTGGCTTCCACCGGGGTCTCCATGTATCTGACGAGGGAGGCGATCGCGGCGACGCTGCGGCAGATTGCGCGGTTGCCTGCCGGCTCGACGCTGGCGATGACATTCCTGCTGCCGCTCGAGCTTCTCGATGCTGAAGAGCGCCCCCGGCACGAGGCCGTCTACAAAGCGGCCCGCGCTGCCGGTACTCCCTTCATCAGCTTTTTCACCCCGCAGCAGATACTGGCGCTGGCCCGCGAAGCGGGGTTCGCCACCGTCGGACACCTCTCGACGCAGGAGCTCTCGGACCGCTATTTCTCCGAACGCGCCGATGGCCTTCGGCCTGCGAAAGGTGAAGAATTCCTGGTCGCAAGGACCTAGAGGAGATCGGCATGGGCAAGACCATCAGCTATCACCGCCCCGACGGGGCGAGCGTCAACGGCTACCTGGCGGGAGAGAGCTCGGGCGCACCCGGCGTAGTGGTGATCCAGGAGTGGTGGGGCCTCAACGATCAGATTCGCGGTGTGGCCGACAAGCTGGCGGCAGCAGGCTATCGCGCGCTGGTGCCTGATCTGTATCGCGGCAAGAGCGCGCTCGAGGCGCACGAAGCGGAACACCTCATGAAGGGGCTGGACTTCGGCTCGGCGGCGGGGCAGGACGTTCGTGGCGCCGTGCAGCATCTGAAGAGCACTGGCAGCACCAAGGTCGGGGTCACCGGGTTCTGCATGGGCGGAGCGTTGACGCTGCTCGCCGCGGCCAACGTGCCGGAAGCGGACGCCTTTGTTGCCTGGTATGGCTATCCGCCCCTGGAATACCTCGATGCCTCGAAAATTCGCGCGCCGCTGCTGGCGCACTGGGCCACGCTGGACACGGCATTTCCGCTCGACAACGTACCGAAGCTCGAGGCGAAGCTGCGCGAGGCACACGTCGCATTTGAATTCCACCGCTACGAGGCGAAGCATGCCTTTGCCAACGAGACGGCCGACTCCAAGAAGCTCGAGTTTCTGAAGTACGACAGGGCCGCGGCGGACCTGGCGTGGCGGCGGACGATGGACTTCCTCGCAAAGCACCTGAAGGAGTGAGGAGCGTTTGCGCAAGCGCGCGGGGGTCTCAGCCCAGCCGGCGGCTGAACACGGCCAAGCCCACTCCAAAGAGTATCAATGCGCCCAGCACGCCGAGAAGCACCCACAGCACCAGGAAACTGCGGTACTTGACGTGGGGAGTGGCGGCGATGATTTCAGCATACCGCGGAGTGAAAATGAGCTGCCCCTTCCTCGAGACCAACAGATACAGGATGTAGCCGTTGATGACCGTTCCGATCGGAATCTCCAGCAACCCGATCGCGGACAGTACGACGGAAGCCACCCGTGCCCAGGGACGCAGCCTGCGGATGCCGAACCCCACGATGATCGACAGTATGCCGATCGCAAGATAGATCGCGGCGACGCCGGCCAGAGCTCCGGGACCGAGCGTGCTGCTGCGATACAGAGTAGTGGAAAGCAGCATGGCACCCCCGATGAAGCAGAAAGCGACACCGCCGATATAGTCGAGAATGCCGCACGAGCGGATCGAGGCCTCGTGCTTGATGTACTTGCGGCGGATGGCCTCGGCTTCGGGCGCCGCCTCCACGATATCTTCGACCCGCGCCTTCGGAGGTGCGTAGGGGTTGACCGCGTCAGGCATTTTGACGGCACTCCTTCAAGGGGTGAGGTCGCTCGCCGGCCCGGGGCATTCTATGCGCTATTTCTGCTTCTTGCTGTCGGTCAATTGCGAGGCATCCCAGCCGCCGCCCAGGTCCTGAATCAAGGCAACGCTCGCCGTGAGACGGCTGCTGAGCAGGTTGAGAGCGGTCTGCTCGGCGTTCAGTCGCGCCGTCTGCGCGGAGATGACGCTGCTGTAGGGGACCGTGCCGGCCTTGTACTGGTTGAGCGTCAGGGTCTCCGCTTCACGTGCCGCCTTGACGGCATCGTTCTCGACCACGGACTGCTTCTCCAGCACGCGTAGCGTGACCAGCTCGTCCTCCACGTTCTGGAAGCCGGTGAGGACCGTCTGGCGGTAGTTGTCCACGCTCTCCTCGTAGCTCGCCTTCGCCGCCTTGACTTGGGCTCGCCGCAGGCCGCCGTCGAAGATCGTCGCGGCGAGCGCCGGACCGATCGACCAGACGCGGTTCGAGTCGCGAATGAGCTTGCTGAGGGTATTGCCCGTGTAGTCATCCGACCCCGTCAGCGTGAGGGTCGGGAAGAATGCGGTCTCCGCAACGCCGATCTGCGCGTTGGCTGAAGCCACCTTGCGCTCCGCTTCGGCGATATCGGGACGACGCTCGAGCAACGCGGAAGGGACTCCGGGGGGTACCGTCGGTACGTCGGTTCGTAGCGGCGCGGGAGCCTGAGAGAATGCTGCGGGCTCCTTGCCTATCAGCACCGCAATAGCATGCTCGAGCGTTGCGCGCGGGATCTGCGCGTTGATCTGCTCGGACTGGCTGGTCAGGAGCTGCGTCTGCGCGGTGACCACATCGGCCCGTGCGGCCACGCCGACCTTGTAGCGGTTCTCCGTGATTTTCAACGACGCTTCCTGTGCCGCGACGATGTCGTTGAGAATGATGTTCAGCTGGTCCTGGGTGCGCAGCTCGAAGTACGCCGTTGCCAGAGCCGCCTGCTCTGCGAGTTTCGCGCTGGCCAGTGCCGCCTGGCTGGCCTGTGCACTCGCCCGGCTGCTCTCGACATTGCGGCGGATCTGTCCCCACACATCGACGGTCCAGTCGCCCCTTACCCCCACGCTGTTGGTCGTCACAGGCCGCCCCGGCACCCCGCCGAAACCGGACGTGCCCGTTGCAGCGGTACCGGTGCCGGGCGTGACTCCGAGCCCCGCGTTCGAGCCCGCGACGGAGCGCGTCCGCGAGGCACTGGCGGTGACCGTCGGCCAGTAGCCGGCGCGTGCCTGGCTCAGCAGCGCCAATGCCTGCTCGTAAGCGGCGGCGGCGGCCTTGATGTTCTCATTGGAGAGCTCCACCTGCGACTCGAGCTGATTCAACACATCGTCGTGAAAGATTTCCCACCACGGTCCCCGGTTGAGGGCATCGGCCGGCTCGCTGGGTTTCCAGTCGCCCAGCTCCTTGAAGGTGGCCACCGGAGTGATCGCCGGACGATGGTAATTGGGCCCGATCGCACAGGCGCTCAGGAACGCACACGCACAGGCGCACAGAAGTCCGCGGACGATGGGGGTCATACGGTTGAGTTCGCTGGGCCGGCATCGAGCATGGGTGGGGGACTTTCCTTGGGCTTGCGCTGGCGTTTCCAGTAGCGATGAATGTAGAGGTACACCACCGGGGTGGTATACACGGTCAGCAGCTGGCTGACGATCAGCCCGCCGACGATCGAGATACCCAGCGGCCGGCGCATCTCTGTGCCATCGCCATGGGCGAGGGCGAGCGGCAACGCGCCGGCGATGGCGGCGCAGGTCGTCATCATGATCGGGCGGAAACGCAGCGAGCAGGCGCGCTTGATGGCCTGGAACGGATCCAGGCCCAGCGTGCGCTCGGCATCGAGCGCGAAGTCCACCATCATGATCGCGTTCTTCTTCACGATGCCGATCAGCAACAGAATTCCGAGGAAAGCGATGATGCTGAGCTC
>CAZLYG010000354.1:0-4893 GCA_964563075.1 uncultured Steroidobacteraceae bacterium
CTGACAAGTCAGTCAGCGGCAAGATCACGACGAAGGGAATCGAGGGCACCATGGCGCACATCCACATGGCTGCGCCGGGCAAGAACGGTCCGCCGATCATCACGCTGGAAAAAGGCTCCGACGGGTCGTGGACGGTACCGGAGGGCTCGAAACTGACCGATGAGCAATATGCGGCCTACAAGGCCGGCAATCTCTACGTCAACGTGCACAGCACCGAGCACAAAGGCGGCGAGATCCGCACGCAGCTGAAGCCTTAAGACGCCTGCTTGTACGCCGATGGCCTTCGTTGCCAGCGGCGGTGCCCGCGATGACATCCGCGCGCTGGGATGGTAGCGTTACCATCCTGCGGCGGATGAGCATGCCCGAACGAGAGACACCCCTGCGCAGCCAGCGCACCCCCGCCCTGTGGAGGGAATGCGGACTTCTGATTGCCCTATGCTGCATAGGCGCCACGCAAGCGGCGGCGGCTGAGTGCGTCGGCGCCGGCTGCACTCGGTCCGCTCCGCCCACCGAATGTCGCGCGCCGGCGGCGCTTTGCTCCAGCGCCGTCCAGGATGGCGTAGCCCTGATCGATGCAGGGCGCGCCGCGTCCGTGCTGGTCGACGCACACGATCATCCCGGGGTCCTGCGTGCTGCGCATGACCTGCAGAACGACATCGGCCAGGTCGCGGGCACGGCGGCCGCCTTCTACGATTCCCCGGCGGCGGTCCCATCGGGACCGCTCGTTATCCTGGGCACACTCGGACACGACGCACTGATCGACAGGCTGGTCGCGCAGCACCGTTTGGATGTCAGTGGCGTGAAAGGCCAGTGGGAGGCCTTCGTTTTCCAGGTCGTCGAGCGCCCGCTGGCGGGCGTGCAGCGGGCGCTGGTGATTGCGGGCGCAGACAAGCGTGGAAGCATATTCGGCGCCTATGAGCTCTCGCGCCGTCTGGGAGTCTCGCCCTGGGTGTGGTGGGCCGATGTTCCGGTCGCCAGGCGCGCGGTCGTTTACGCGGTACCCGGACGCTTCACCGATAGGCCTGTCGTGCGGTATCGCGGCATCTTTCTCAACGATGAGGATCCGGCGCTCTCGGGCTGGGCCAGGCAAACCTTCGGCGGCCTCAACCACCGCTTCTATGAGCGTGTGTTCGAGCTGATCCTGCGCCTGAAGGGCAACTTCATGTGGCCCGCGATGTGGGGCAAGGCGTTCTACGACGATGACCCGCAGAACGCAGTGCTCGCGAACGAGATGGGAGTCGTCATCGGGACCTCGCATCACGAGCCGATGATGCGTGCGCAGGAGGAGTGGACGCGCTACGGCAAGGGGCCCTGGGACTACACGCAGAATGCCTCGCGCCTGCAGGCATTCTGGCGCGAAGGCATCGAGCGCATGGGCCGGAACGAGAGCCTCGTGACCATCGGCATGCGCGGCGACGGTGACAAGCCGATGACGCAGGGGACGGCAGTGGGCCTTCTCGAGCGCATCGTGGCGGACCAGCGCAAGATCATCGCGGAGGTCACGCATCGGCCGGCCTCCCAGACGCCTCAGGTGTGGGCCTTGTACAAGGAGGTGCAGGACTATTACGACCGGGGCATGCGCGTGCCCGATGACGTCACTCTGCTGTTCTCCGATGACAACTGGGGCAATCTCAGGCGCGTACCCGCCGTGGGCGCAAAGAGGGCAGGCGGCTATGGCATCTACTACCACTTCGACTATGTCGGTGGGCCGCGCAGCTACAAGTGGCTCAACACCAATCAGATCGAGCGCACCTGGGAGCAGATGCGCATTGCTTACGAGCACGGCGTGGACCGCATCTGGATTGTCAATGTCGGGGATCTGAAGCCGATGGAGCTGCCGATCAGCTTCTTTCTCGATGACGCATGGAATCCGGCGGCGATGACGCAGCTGCGGCTGGCGGACTACCCACGTGCCTGGGCCGCGCAGCAGTTCGGCAGACAGCAGGCAGCCGCTATAGGCAGGTTTCTGACGCAATACACGCGCTTCAACGCGCGTCGCAAGCCCGAGCTGCTGGCGCCTGATACCTACAGCCTGACCGCCTTTCACGAAGCCGAGCGCGTGGTCGCCGACTACAACATGTTGGCCTGGCGCGCGGAGCAGGTTGGCAACACGCTGCCCGCTCAATATCGCGATGCGTACTTCGAGCTCGTGCTCTATCCGATCGAAGCCTGCGCCAATCTCAACGAGATGTACGTCGCGGCCGCACTCAACGCCTGGTACGCGTCGCAGGGGCGCGCGGCCACCAACGAGGAGGCCGATAAGGTCGCGCGGCTGTTTGCGCGCGATGCCGACCTGACACGTCAGTTCCACGAGGACATTGCCGGTGGTCGCTGGAATCATATGATGTCGCAGACCCACATCGGCTACACCAGCTGGAGTGATCCACCTGTGAACGTCATGCCGGCCGTGCGCCGCATCGAGCTCCCGGTCGAGGGCAGGCTGGGGGTCAGCGTCGAGGGTGATACGCGAGCCTGGCCGGGTGAGCAGGGCGAGCCGCAGCTACCGGAGTTGAGTCCTTACTCGGCGGATCAGCCCTACCTGGAGGTATTCAACAGGGGCCGCAGTCCCATGCATTTCGCCATCACCCCGGCCGAACCCTGGCTGCAGGTATCGCAGAGGCAAGGCGGTGTTACCACGCAGACGCGCATCGATGTCAGCGTTGACTGGCAACACGCGCCGCGGGGAGACCATGATGTTCCGATCCAGGTGACGGCGGCCGGAGAAACGGTGACGGTCATTGCGCACGTGAGCAACCCGCTCGCGGATCCCATCCCGGCCGATGACTATGTCGAAGCGAACGGCTACGTTGCGGTGGAAGCTGGCCATTTCAGGCACGCCGTTGGCTCCAGCGAGGTGCAATGGGACGTGCTTCCGCTGGGGAGGACCGGCTCGGCCGTGGAAGTGTTTCCCTCGACAGCGCGTTCGCAACGACCCGGTGGAGATACGCCGCATCTGGAATACCGCATCTATCTTCTGCACGCGGGCAGCGTGCAGGTACAGGTCACGACTGCGCCGTCGCTGGACTTCACCGGCGGTGCCGGTCTGCGCTACGCCGTCTCGATCGACGACGGTCCGCCGCAGACAGTGAACATCAACGCGGACTCGACGCGTGCGGCGTGGGATCGATGGGTGGCCGACGATGCGAATGTGCAGAGGACGACGGTGCTTGTAAAAGCAGCCGGCGCCCACACGCTCAAACTGTGGATGGTCGATCCGGGCGTTGCCTTCGAGCGCCTCGTGGTGGCAGTCGGGAAGCTGCCCGAGAGTTATCTGGGACCGCCCGAGAGCATCAAGGCCTGCAGGGTCGCTCTGGAGTGTCCGGGCCCTTCGTCTGCACAGTTATTGTCAAAGGAGGTGTTCGGAACCCGCTCGCGCTGAGGATGTGAGGCGTGTCACGCTACAGGGACACTTGCAGCCCGATGGCCACCGCTACAATCGCTGCGCGTCTGCCCTAAAACTACAAACAGTGCTTCGATCCCCAGTGAGTACCGATGGTTCCACCGAGCGTCGCCGCGGTCCTGACCGGCGTCGCAGCACGCTGCACGCTCTCATGCACGGCAGCTTTCATCCGCGACGGCGCGGGCCGAGGCGCGGCGAGGAGGCTAGTTTAGCCGCCGTCGACTGGCACCACCCGCAGTGGTTGGGAATTTCCATCCTGATCGTGCTGCTGTCGTGCGTCGATGCGTTCTTCACCATCACGCTCATCAGTCGGGGTGCCTACGAGGCGAATCCTCTCATGGCCCCGCTGGTCAGCGGCTCGCCGCTGGCGTTCGCGCTGGTGAAGATCGGGCTGACCGGTGGGGGCGTGGTCGTCCTCACGTTGCTCGCGCGAATGCGGGCGTTCCGGCGGCTGCCTGTCAGCCTGCTGCTGTACGCGCTGCTCCTCGCATATGCGGTGCTCGTCACCTACGAAGCACGGCTCCTGAAGCACATTCTGGCTGCGTGATCAGCGGCTGAGCGCTGCAGTGTGCACGGGAGCACGTTCCCTCGCGCGCCACAATCCGCTAAAATGCCGCGCTCTCCCGTCTTGATTCTCGCATGCTCGAACCGACACCCCCTTACGGCAGTAACGCCGAGTTCCTGGACTCTCTCTACGAGCAGTATCTGCGCGATCCCGCCAGCGTAGAGCTGCAGTGGCGTCAGTATTTCGATCGCATTGCACCGTCCTCGGGCGATGATCGCGCACACGGGCCGATCCGGAGCTCGCTGGCCGAGCGGGCCAGACAGCCGCGGGCAGGGACGGTCAGCGGTGCCGAAGCCGCAGGTGGAGCGAGCCAGGCGGCGGTGTCACGCCTCATCCAGATCTGGACCAACCGCGGACATCTGGTAGCGAAGCTCGATCCGCTCAATCTCATGGAGCGCCCCCGCCCGAGCGTTCTGGATCTGGCCTACTTCGGCCTGTCCTCCGCGGACCTGGACTCGGAGTTCTTCACGGGCAGTCGCACCAATGCGGTGCCGAAGCGCATGAAGCTGCGCGAGATCCTGGCGCAACTGCAGTTTCTGTACGCCGGGCCGATCGGGGCGGAGTTCGCGCACATGTCGCTCTCCGATGAGCGGCTGTGGCTGCAGGACCAGTTCCAGGAAGGCCGGGTGCACCACCGCTTCAGCGCCGAGGAGAAGCGCAACATCCTCTGGCAGCTGACCGCCGCCGAGGGACTCGAGCGCTATCTGCATACGAAGTATGTGGGCCAGAAGCGCTTCTCGCTCGAGGGCGGCGATTCCTTGATTCCGCTGCTCGATGACATGATTCAGACTTGCGGCACCGCCGGTGTCGAGGAGGTCGTCATCGGCATGGCGCACCGCGGCCGGCTGAATGTGCTGGTGAATCTGCTGGGCAAGGCGCCCTCGGTGCTGTTTTCGGAGTTCGAGGGTCGCTACGACCTTCAGCATCT
>CAZLYG010000354.1:4903-5913 GCA_964563075.1 uncultured Steroidobacteraceae bacterium
GCTCGGGCGACGTCAAGTATCACAAGGGATTCTCCGCCGACCTGCGCACTTCCGCCGGCAACGTGCATACGGTGCTCGCTTTCAACCCTTCGCACCTGGAAGTCGTGAATCCGGTCGTCGAGGGCTCGGTGCGAGCGCGTCAGGAGAGACGCGGAGACACGCAGGGCGATCGCGTGCTTCCGGTCCTCGTCCACGGCGATGCGGCGTTTGCCGGACAGGGCGTCGTGATGGAGACCTTGCAGCTCTCACAGGCGCGCGGTTTCTACACTGGGGGCACCGTACACGTCGTCATCAATAATCAGGTGGGTTTCACCACCTCGATACCTGCCGATACGCGCTCGACCATCTACTGCAGCGATGTCGCGAAGATGCTCGAGGCGCCGATTTTCCATGTCAATGCAGACGATCCCGAGGCCGTGGTATTCGTCTCGCGCCTCGCCTTGAAGTACCGGATGCGATTCCACAAGGACGTCGTGATCGATCTGGTCTGCTATCGCCGTCACGGACACAACGAGGCCGACGAGCCGGCCGCGACTCAACCGGCGATGTACAAGGTCATTCGCCAGCACCCGACGGCCCGCAAGCTGTACGCGGACAAGCTCGTCGCCGAGGGAGTTCTCCCCGAGGCCGAGGTTGCAGCCATGGTCGAGCACTATCGCGATGGCCTTGACCAGGGTCGCCCGCAGGCTCGCGCCTCCCTCGGAATGATCGGCAACAAATACACCGTAGATTGGACGACCCACGCGCAGGTTGACTGGAAGACACGCGTGAAGTCGGGTGTTGAGCTGCGGCGGCTGCGCGCGCTCGGGGAGCAGTTGACGACCGTACCCGAGGGGTTCGCTTTGCATCCGCGCGTGGCGCAGGTAATTGCCAACCGCAAGAAGATGCTCGCGGGCGAGCTGCCGCTGGACTGGGGCTGCGCCGAGACGCTTGCCTATGGGACGCTGGTGCAGGACGGGTTTTCGGTGCGCTTGAGCGGGCAGGACAGCGGGCGCGGCACGTTCTTCCAC
>CAZLYG010000355.1:0-5911 GCA_964563075.1 uncultured Steroidobacteraceae bacterium
GGAAACTCGCGAGCGCTACGAGCGCCGCGAGCACAGCTGCGAAGCTTTTCATGGCCGTGACTTATGCGAGCCGCCGGGAGATTACTGCCGCTTAACTGGCAGAGTGAAGGGAGCTTCGTGCGCGTCAGCTCACGTAGCTAACGCTGACGCTCACTCCGGCGAATGTGTCGACGTTCACGCCGGCGAACACCGGCAATGCGCCATTCTTCATCGGCTCCTACGTTCCGGATCTACGTGGCTTGAATCCTTACTTCGGCAGCCGGACGCTGACGCTCGTCAACACCCAGCGGTTCGTGCAGTCCAACCAGGGGGACAGCGTCGACCTGAATTTCATTCCGCAGATTCTGGTCGACCGTGTCGACGTCGTCACGGGAGGCGCCTCGGCCGCCTATGGCTCCGGAGCGGTCGCCGGTGTGTACAACGTCCTGCTCAACAACAAGCTCGAAGGGGGCAGGCTCAACGCCGATTGGTACCAGACCAGTCACTCGGATGCGAAGGATCGCCACGTCGGCGCCGCCTACGGCACCGGTCTGTTCGATAACCGCCTGCACTTCGTCGTCGGTGGCGAATACGAGGCCCAGGATGCGCTCGGGTGTTATAACGCCCGCAGCTGGTGCCATGCCAACCCGGGTGTGTATCAGACAATGCAGGGCGCGCCAGGCGTGGCAACCTGGGGTTATGGACCTGACATACGGCAGAACCAGATCAGCTCCACCGGCGTGTTCGTCAATCCCGACCCGACGGCGACCCAGACCCTGCAGGGCAGCCCGGATGGCACCGGGGTCGTGCCTTTCGCGCTGGGTCTGCAGCCGTACCAGCCATCGCCGTTCAACGTGGCACCGGGCGGCGACGGCATACCGTTCAACGAGTTCACCATGCTCATGCCGGGTCTGAACCGGGGCATCGGCATGGCAATGCTGAATGGCGTGGTGAACGATTATCTGAACGTGAAGACGGACTTCCTGGTGGGCAAGGTGCAGAGCACCATCTGGGGCCAGAACGTCCCGACCCTGTTCCAATTCATTCCCCCCGACAATGCCTATCTCGGCCCTCCCGGCTCACCGCTCGCCACCGCCGTTGGAACGGGCGCGTTCATCGACAAGGACTGGACCAGCCAGGCTCCTTTGCCCACCACGTTCACGACTACCGTCAGACGCTTCACCTTCGGCCTGAACGGCAAAATCGGCCACTCTTCCTGGACGTGGGATGCGTACTACGAGTACGGCCTCACCAACCACGAGCAACTCCTGGGAAACAATCAGCACCTGTATGCGGCGGCCATGGCGCTCGATTCAGTGTCCGTCAATGGGCAGCCCGAGTGCCGCGTCACCGCCGTGGGCTTTGCCAACGCCGTCGCCCAGAGCGGCGGAGCGCCGAATGCCGCGACCGGCAACCCGGGCAGCCCTTACTACTATGCCGACCCCCGCATCGCGCAGGGTTGCGTGCCGCTCAACCCTTTCGGCAACCAGCCACTCTCGGACGCTGCGCTGCACTACGCATTCGGCAACCTGGATGAAAAGCTGCGATACACGCAGACCGTAGCCGCCGTCAACGTATCGGGCGACTACTTCCAGGGCATCGGCGCGGGCCCGTTCTCGGCAGCGGTCGGCTACGAGTTCCGTCAGGAGATCGGTAACAATATCGACAACCCCGGAGTTCCGAGCTACGTCTCCACCGACTACTCGACTCAGTACGGTGTCTCCTTCGGCGGCGTGGTAACGGTGGACGAAGGGTATCTGGAGACCAACCTGCCGCTCCTGAAGGATCTCCCCTTCGCGCACCGCCTGGAACTGGACCTGGCAGCGCGCGAATCGCGCTACGACAACCGTGCTCTGTACGGGATCCCGGTGCAGGGCAACGGCGACTTCATCCACAACCTGACCACCTGGAAAGCTTCGGCGAACTGGGAGCCGTTCGACTGGCTGCGCTTTCGGGGCAGTCAGTCGCGCGATGCGCGTGCCGCGAACTTCCGCGAGCTCTACTACGCTCAAATCATTCACTCCGGGGGTGTCTTCGGCTACTGCGGCGCTCCAGGGAGCTTCACCGATCCGTGCACGCTGAACCTAGTGGGCAACGTCAATTTGAATCCCGAGAAATCCGACACGACCACGATCGGTATCGTATTGACTCCGGCGAACGTGATCCCGGGGCTGGAGTTCTCCGCGGACTGGTTCCACATCAAGATCAAAGACGCCATCGAGCAGGCGAATCCGACGCTAGTCCAGACGGCCTGCCGACAGGGCATTGCATCGCAGTGCAATCAGCTGGACTTCAACAACAACCCGATCGACGCGGCGGGTAACCCCTGCGGCGGCGGGCTGCAGGGTGCGGCTGCCTATCAGGCGGGCTGCTACAACATTGCGACATTGACGGCGCCCTCCTACAACGGCGCCTTCTATGAAGTGCGGGGAATCGATTTCTCCCTCAACTACCTGCTCGACCTCCACAAGGACAGGAAGCTCAATGCGCGCCTGCTGACCACCTGGATGGATCAGCAAACCTTCCAGTCCTATCCGGGTGGCCCGGTTTTCGACATTCTGGGCCAAACGGGGTTGGGGAATAACTTCCTGGCCGACTACACGCCGACCGCGAGGTGGCGCGGCAGTCTTCTGCTCACCTATTCGCAGGGGCCGGTCAGCGTCACCCCCAGCGTGAACTTCGTCAGCCACGGCACGATGGACTATCTTGGGGTCACACCCTCACAAGGGACGCTGTATCAGGAGACGTTGAACGGCACGCTGCCGCCCAATCTCGCCGCGTACGGCTTCCGCGTCGTGCCCTACAACTACGTGCCGAGCTACTTTCTCGTCAATCTCAACGCCAGCTACCACTTCGAAGCCGCTGCGCTCAGCGGGCTGACGCTGTACGCTCAGGTGAACAACGTCTTCAACAAGGCCGCGCCGTTCGCCGGCGGATCCACCAACTTTGGCCCGTCCAGCTCCTACGGCGGCACCAATCCGATATTCTTCGACACGCTCGGGCTTGCGTACCGGGTCGGCTTCCGACTCAGCTTCTGAAGGTCACGGCCAACCGGCAGCACGCAACGCTGCCTGCCGCGCAGCAGCAGACGCTAGCCCGCCGCTCCGGCCGGCACGGGTCGGCCTCGGCCGAGGACGCGCGGCGCGGTCTCCCGGAGCCCGAGCGCGAAAATTCCCGCCACGACCGCGACGCCCAACATGATCCACAAGGGGGCTTGCTGGCCGTAGTGGTCTGCGGCCGATCCGGCCAGGTACGGCGAGAGTGCGCCACCGATCAGCTCGCCGGATCCCATGCACAGGCCGAGCACCGTCGCGCGATGCTTCGGGTCCACGCTCTCGGAAGGAATCGTCGCCATGAAGAGCGGGAACACGCCGTTGAGCCCCCAGCCTATGAAGAAGAAGCACGCCAGAATCCAGGGGGATCCGTTGAAGTACATCGCTGCCAGCGGCAGCACGATCCCGATCAACGGCATGGCAATCATCAATGGCCGCCGCCCGATCCGGTCGGAGAGCGCGGACACCGCGAAGGCTCCCACCGTCGCGGAGATGCCGAGCGTGCCCATGAGCCACGATTCGGTGTTCGGGTCGTAGCCGCGGACCTTCGTCAGGAACAGCGGCATGAAGTTCCAGCAGACCACGAGGTAGGAGACGAGCAGCACACTCATCACCGTGCAGATCAGAATGTTGCGCTCCTCGAGGGCTTGCAGCAGCGTCATCTTTTCCGCGGTGGCGGTGGGTGGGGCCACCGCATCGACCCTGGGCTCGCGCAGAAAGCGCCACAGCACCGCAGCCGCAATCAGCCCCGGCACGCCGGCCAGGTAGAACGCATGCCGCCAGCCGAAGGCAGTCGCGAAGCCGGTGAGCGCCACCGGCGCAACGAAGGAGCCGAGCAGGTTCGAGCCGAAATTCTGCGTCACGCCCATCGCGAGGCCGCGGTGCTCCGGCCGGACCTCAGAGGCAATCATGGCTTGGGCAATCGGCATCACCCCGCCCTCCGCGATCCCCATCAGCGCGCGGGCGGCCAGCAGGGTCAGGAACGACCCGGCCAGGCCGGTCAGGAAAGAGCACAGCGAGAAGGCCAGCGTCGACAGCAGCAATACCCGCTTGCGGCTACCCGTCCGGTCCGAGACCACTCCAATACCGAAGGCCGCAAATGCCCACGTCAATGACAGCACGCTGGCGAGCAGGCCCACCTGCGTGTTGTTGAGTCCCAGATCCGGCTGCACGAACGGCTGCAGGAAGCCCAGCGCGTTGCGGTCGAAGAACAGGATGCCGAAGGTGATGCTGAGGAGGACGACGACGCCCACCTGATAGCCGACGGATGAGGCGGCGGGCACCGCCTCGGAGCCGGAGCGATCGATCGTTGTGCTCATGAGACTTGGGCTTCCCCCGGGGTTGTGCGGCGCGCAGCAACGTTAATGCACGCGCCATGGGATTGAAAGCAAGCATTGTTTGCTCCGGACCCGAGAGCGTGCCGCTTGGGAGCGCTCGCGCTCGGTCGGACTGGTGATAGAGACCGTGGAAGTGGGCGCTGCGGCCCCGGGAACATATTGGGGGTGTTCGCGCGAGGCCGCAGGCCCGTCGGCTCTGCACGTCGGAACTCGACGATGGCACGAGTCTGACAGGCGGGCGCGGCGCTGTTTCCACTTAGCGCGCGGAGTTGATCCATTGGGAGAGAACTTGAGGCCGGGCCCCGTCCGGACCTCGCCTCAGCGAATGCGCTTGACGCGGATGCGCTGCCGGTCGGGAGTGGTGAAAAAGAAGTCGCCGAAGGTGCCGGGCTTGATCGTGACCCGATCGTTGACGCGCACCACCAGGCCCGCCCGGCCGTCGGTCTGCTGCCAGACCTGGCCGTTGTCCAGCTGAAAGGCATATTCGGTCGGCGAGACGGGGACCAGCCGGGCCACCGTGGCGCTCACTGCAGCGGGCGCCTGCCTCTTGAGCTGCAACCCGTAATTGGGGTCGGGCGGGGGTGGCGTGACCGGCGTTGGCGGGGGCGCCATGGAGGTCTGCCCCTGCGGTTGGGTCACCGGCGGTTGCGTCGCCGGCGGCTGCATCACCGGCCGCGGTGCCGCGGCCCGTGCCTGCGCTGGGTTCACGGGGGCCGTCGTGGCCTGCGGGGGGTTCACTGCAGATGGCGACGAGGCGGGCTGCGCAGCCTCACCAGCCTGAGATCCCGGGTGCTGTCCCCCGTGCCGCAGAGCCATCTGGCGATCGAAACAAGCCAGCCTCGCGGCATCGTCCTTCTGCGCGGCGCACGCATCGAGCGGGTCAGCCCCCGTCTGCCCGAAGGCCAGAGCGGCGCTGAGTCCCCAAGCAGCCAGGAGGAAAGTCGGGGCGCGCATCCTCTTCAGCCCCTGCGGCCTGGGGGGCGGGGTGTGCAGCTCAGGAGGTCTCCTGGGCGGCGAGCGCATGCTGGCGGCGGTATTCCGTCGGGGTGACTCCATACTGCTCGCGAAAGACCTTGCCGAAGTTGGTGCAGCTTGCGAATCCATAATCGAAAGCGATGTCACTGATCGTGCGGGCGCCGCGCGGCGCGTTGGCGAGCAGCCGGGCGCACTCCTCGAGCCGCCGGCGGCGAATGTACTGCGAAACCGTCTCGCCGCTCCGCGAGAATATCGTATGAACGTAACGCGGCGAGGTGCGCAGCATGGCGGCGATCTTGGCCGGCGACAGATCGCTGTCGCAGAGATTGTCCTCGATGAAATGAATGATGCGCAGCCGCAGGGACTCCAGGTGCGCCGAGCCGTCCACCATCGGTTGTGCGTGTGCTGCATAGGCGCTGCCGATGAGATTCAGCAGCGCGCTGGTGAGATTGGAAGCCACCGGCTGCAGGTCCGAGCACAGGCACTGCCGCCACAGTCCGTGCGCGAAATCCGATAGCAGTTGATTGACGCCGTTCTCGTACTGCATGCGGCGCGCGACGATGGACT
>CAZLYG010000356.1:0-4267 GCA_964563075.1 uncultured Steroidobacteraceae bacterium
GGCAACAAGCAGACTTGTTCTGAGGTCGTCATGTACTTTTGGAAGTCTCAATAGCGGCGACATAGATAGGAAACCGAAACGTCTTTGTCGCCGCGACGGGCCTGCGCGCATCACCGCGCGGGTCCGTTGCACCTCTCCCCGAAACGTACTTGTTCAAACGACAGTTCGGATTTGAAGACTGACCACCTCCCCTGGGACGTGAGTCTGCTGTTCTAAGTCCGAATGTCTTCGGTCAACCGCCGGAGATTGCCTTGCGGTTAGTAATCAGGCAAGTCTGCGCGCCGTGACCGGTGCCCAGAGTACGCGGGCGAGAAGCGTTCCGGCTTGTCGCCAGCGTGGAGGGGCAAGCCCTCCTAGCTTGGCACTCCCGCGAGGGAAACCGCTCTCTGGGAATCGACAGGAGCAACGACCCGTGTTACTCCGCGAGTTGCTCGAGGCGCCAGCGCGCTGCGGTTACAGAGGGCTCGAGGCTCAAGCGGCCGACGATCTGTTCGAGCACTTCATGCGGGCGACCTTCAGCAGTGACCGCTGCAGTCACCTCCACGCGATCGGTGTTCTCGATGTTGGCGCTGTCGAGATGACGCAGATGCAAGGCGCCCAGGCCGTGCAGCATTAGTGCTCTGATGTGTGCTTCTGTGGCACCCTGGCAGACAACGCTGACCAGATATCCCGTGGGCAACTCAACCGAAGACTGGGGCTGTCTGCTGTGTGTTGCACCAACGGTCGCAACAGCAAGTTCACGCCCACGACGAGCGTCGCGGCTAGGGTGGCCTGCCACCAGGCCCCGGCGCCGGCTAACACTCCGACCGCGGCGGAACACCAGAGCGTCGCTGCCGTGTTGAGGCCCCGAACGTTCAACCCTTCGCGAAAGATGATACCCGCCCCCAGGAAGCCGATGCCGGACACCACCTGGGCTGCGACTCGCGTCCGGCTAGCTGGGTCACCAACGGTGCCCTCGAATACCACGAATGTTGCCGCACCCAATGCGACGAGTGTGTTCGTTCGAAGCCCTGCGAGGCGTTGTCGCCACTGACGCTCAAACCCGATACAAGCCCCGAGCAGGAGAGCCACCAACAGATTGGTCGCCGTGATTCCCAGGGCATAGGTCATGGCCATGTCTCCTTAGGTAGATAAACCGAGGCAGCTGTCGCTCAGCGGGTGGATAACGCGATCTGGGTAACCCGGATAACCACCAGCACCACCGAGAACACCAGGTAGCCACGCAGTACGATCATCCAGAAACGATTCATCGCGGAGAGTTGCAGCGGCGGCAGGCACGCGAGAGGTGGCATCCGCCAGCGGTGCAGCGCCTCCCGATCGACGCTAACCCGCCATCCTCTGCGGCGGCCACTGACGAGAGCTACCAGCGTACCCAGAACGGCGAGTCCGGCCCCGACTGCGAGAATCCCGGTGATCTGCTCCCCCGTCATCCCTGGAAAGAGGACGGCAGCCGTCAGGATCAGCGATAACGTCACGAGGACGCCAATCACGAACATGGTGAACAGATTCGTGCCCCTCCCGTTCACCCACGGTCCGAGCACGGTTGCGTCATTACACAGCAGCACCAGGAATACCGAAGCGCTCGGCAGCAGCACGCCCGCGAGCGTCTGCACCGCGTTAGTGAGCAGTCCCAGAGGTACACCCGGCATCAGGACCAATCCAGCCGCCGCGGCAATCAGTCCAAAATAGACGCCGTAGAAGAGCTTCGCCTGCCGCGGCGATCGATGCAGTGAGTGCCTCACTGAGAGCACATCGCCGATCGCGTAAGCGGTGGAGAGAGAGACGGCAGCGGCTCCGATGAGGCTTGCATCAATAAGCGCAATCGCGAAGAAAACGCCCGCAGCGGGGCGTACATATTTCCCAAGTCCTGCGGCAACGGCACCGGCATCACGGAATTGCCCGAATTCCGCAGTTCCGTGGAAGGCTGCGGCACAGAACGCCATCATAGCTGCAGCGCCGGCGATGACGATCACGATACCGATCACGAGATCGAATCGTTCGTATGACACGAAGCGCGGCGTGATGCGCTTGTCGATCACGTAACTCTGCTGGAAGAAGAGCTGCCACGGCGCGACCGTGGTGCCGACGATCGCGATGATGAGCAGCATCACGTCAGCCAGGACCGACCCCGTGGGCAAGCCCGGGATCACGAAGTCGTGGGCCATCGTCGACGATGCCGGGTGGGCCATGAAGAAGATTGGAATCAGAATCAGACTGCCCACTACCAGCAGCAGCGCAAACCGCTCGAAGCGACGAAAGTTGCCAGTGCTGACGGCCAACATGATCAAGAGCGCCGCGGCGATTACGCCCCACGGTTTTGATAATCCGAGGTAGCCAAGGCCCAAACTCACACCGATGAACTCGGTGACGATCGTCAGCGCGTTGAGCAGAAACAGATCAATCACACTGAAGGCACCCCAGAACTTCCCAAAGCGCTCCAGAATCAGCCGGGCGTGGCCGACCCGTGTCACGGCGCCCAATCGCAGCACCATCTCCTGATTGACGTACAAGACAGGAACGAGCAGCGCGAGTGTCCACAACAGCGCCGTGCCGTAGTTCTGACCGGCCTGACTGTAGGTACTGAATGCGCCGGCGTCGTTGTCCCCGACCATCACGATGAGACCGGGACCTAGGATCGCGAGCAGTGTTCGGAGGCGGTGACGCCAGGATTCTCTTGGCCCGACATCGTCCCGATGCAACGTGCCGAGAGCTCCGTGGATGTCGCCCAGGTGAGCCTCGTCCAGTACGGCGTCGCCCGTCAGCGGGTACTCCTCGGCACATACATCGACGCCCGATTCAATTTTTTTGGCTTGCTTCGCACTGGTCATGGTCGTCTCCGCGGAATGCTGAATTCAGAACTGCAAGTGGACGCGCGCCGCCCAGATCGATACGGGCCCGCGATCGGTGTTGTAGGCCGGGTTTTTGACCCACTGGTAGTCGAGGGTCAGCTGCAACCACGAGGAGACGGCGAGTTTGTAGTAGGTCTCGATGATCTGCTCGGACCCGGGATGAGACAGCTTTCCGTCGCCCACGAGAACCCCAAGGCCGCCCAGGTCGAAATATCGCTGACGCTCGGCGGAAATCGCGTTGTCGATGGCGATCAGCCCAACCACATCCTCCGGACGATGCCAGGTGGCGCCCTGGACCGAGGTGCCGAGCGAGACTGAGCGATCGATGTCGGTAAACTCGTAGGTCTCGACGTTTCCGGTTGCCTTGCCCACCCGAGCGAATATCCCGACGTTGGATGTGATCGGCTGCTCAAGTCCGAGGCTCAGCCCGAATCGACTACGGTAGGTCCGCACACTGGCCGTATCCGCGGCAGATCCTGTCGTTATCGCTTGTGCGACCGCATCAGCCAGGAGGCCCATTCGACCGCGGCTCTCGAAGCCGGTGATCAAGATGCGGCCGACCTGTCCGAAGAGTTGATTGCGCCGCTCGATCTCGGTAACGATCTGGAACTCGTGCAGCCCGTGCTCGAGTGCCTCGCTGTTCGGTATGTCCGACAGGTCGAACACACCGGCTCGAAAGGCCCAGCGGCCGAGATAGCGCTCGGCGGCAAGACCGATGGTGTAGCCCCAGGCATCGGCCGCATAGTCGAACGAGCCCGCGTCCACGGCTGCCCAGTTGAGGAAGTCGCTGCGAGGGTCATGTGCGTACTGGTTGGTATCGAAGACGTCGGTCACGGCAAACTTGCCTACCGTGAACACCCAACGATCGGGACTTGACGAGCCCGCCAGTTGATTGACGGCGGATGGCACGGTCGCCCGTTCGTCTCCCAGATTGATCGTCTGACGGACGAACGCGCGCGGCAGCCGGAAGTAAGGCTCCTTGGCGCCGACTTTGTAGGCCTCCCCGCTCGGAAATCCGGCGACACCGAGCGTATTGTCGAGGCCGAACCCCTGGTCGAGCTCGGGAGTGGCCCAGATCTCGGCGCCCGACCAGAGCCGCGCACCCACGGAAAGGGTCACATCGGCTGTCTGGCGCCCGGTGTTTGCGGACAAGCTGTTGGCGCCACTGTAAGGAGCACGAAAGTCATTCGTCTCCTGCTCCACGTACGTCAGCTGCCCACGAATCGCCCAACGCTCCACGCTAAGCGCAGGTGTCGCGGCTCCCGGAGGATCATCGGTGGCGCTGGCACGCTCAAATCGGAACGGGTCACCTTGAGGGGTCAGCCCGCAATCGCCTATGGTGGTGACAACGGTTGGAGCTTACAGTGGTGGCATACGACCGGCAGTGGCTCTATCGCCGGCGATCTGCCCCTGCCGGA
>CAZLYG010000356.1:4277-5907 GCA_964563075.1 uncultured Steroidobacteraceae bacterium
GTGGAGGAACCACAACCCAGACAGCAGCACCAGTCTTGCCGCGGAAATGATCCTTCGCGGGCAACGGCCATCTCGGCTGCGCTCCGCCGGCTGTGTCCGCCTCGAATCAACCGTTCGCCAGCGCATCTC
Organism: uncultured Steroidobacteraceae bacterium; assembly: GCA_964563075.1. GTDB lineage: Bacteria > Pseudomonadota > Gammaproteobacteria > Steroidobacterales > Steroidobacteraceae > 13-2-20CM-66-19. Next base: position 4,407 of record CAZLYG010000356.1, read on the forward strand.
CAGCCGTCCGGTAGTCGGGTGGAGTTTCCACGCCACGCCCAAGTGCGCTTTCCCGAGCCGCGACGGCTCCGCGAGAACGTCGCTCGTTCGGCGGACAGTGGATCGCCCGCTGCCTGGCAGCAGGTAGTTCTTCAGCCGATAAGACACTTTGTTGTTGACCATCTTCGTCCCCAAGGCCAAATCCGGCTCATCCGGATGCCTTCCAAACTTCAGCGTGCCGGCTCGATGGTTAGAGCGGTGCCTTTGAGCGTGCGAGAGACGAGCACACGTGCTTGAACGCGCCGGGCGCGGTCAGGGTGTGATCGAGGGCTGACGGAACGAGAATGGCGGTCGCGTATTCCTGCACTCGGCGGGAAGCCGCGAAGGCGTCTTCGCGAGCTACCGAGCCGAGTGCTGTCCGCCGCGTTCCCCGCGGTTTCTCAGGCTACTCGTGCTACTGCTACTGCCCACGAAGGCGACCTCTTATTGCCTTGAACGCGGCGGACGATAGGCCGACTTAGCAAAAAAGTAAAGGGCTTCGTCGGAGAGTTCTCGTTAATTTTTCTGGCCCGCGATATGGTATACCCCCCTACCTATATGGAGGCTTACCTATGGGCCATACGATCGAGGAAAAGACCAAGCTCCTGCAACGTGTTCGCCGCCTTCGCGGTCAGGTCGATGCCATCGAGCGTGCGCTGCAGGGAGATGCCGACTGCGCCAAGGTCATGCAGCTCACGGTGTCGGTGCGCGGCGCAGCGAACAGTCTGATGGCCGAACTGCTCGAGGATCACATCCGCATGCATGTCTCCGATCCGCAGCGCGACCGGGATCGTCAACGCGCTCGCGGATCCAAGCACTTAATCGACGTCGTGCACGCCTACCTCAAATAGCTCTCGAGCCTCCACTTTTGGCTCACTCACAGAATGGGCCACAGCCAGAACACGAGGCCAACGAGCGCGATGAAGCCTCCGCTGAGCACTTCCCCGTAGCGCTCGAACGCGCCGAGTCGAACTTGCCGCAGCCCTGCTAGCGAATACACGCAGAGCAGCGCATACGTGGCGATCGTGCTAATCGCGAATACGATGGCCATGGCTGCGATGAGGACGGTGCCGTACTTGGCTGCCGCGAAGAACGCCGGAATCCCCTCGATCATGGGCGAGGAGCCCAGGATTAACAGCAGAGCCGTACGTGCAGACCTCTTGTGGCGATGCTGATGGAACGGAGGGGCAAAGGCGGCATCCAGAGCGATCGCATGAGAGAGATCCGGAGTGTGCTCATGCCAATGGGTATGAACCGTTCCGACACTATGCGAGTGAGCGTGAATATGCCGCAAGAGCGCACCCGCCGAGCCTCGCAGCGGCTCGAAGAGAGGGTCCTCTTCGGGGGAGTGCACGTGCTCGTTTGCGCTACTGTGCCGACCATGCCCATGCTCCAGGAACCGGGTCTCGTAGCGGTGCACATGTCCGTCATGCTCCAGGGCGATCGAAACCTCGAACTGGTGCGGCTCGGAAACCTCCTCAAT
>CAZLYG010000357.1:0-5903 GCA_964563075.1 uncultured Steroidobacteraceae bacterium
GCCATTCGCGTAATCGCCGAGCTGCTTCACCACGTAAACCGATTGCTGCGCGCGCAGGGCGGGATAGCCGGCAGCCAGGTTCCCCCGGCCCGCAGGGCCGTGGCAAGCCACACACGCCGGGACGTCCCGTGCCTTGTCACCGCGCATATACAATGTCTCGCCCGCCTTCCAATACGACGGATCCGCTTCCAGTCCCACTGGGGTCTGTGCCTCGTAGTAGACCGCGAGATCGCTGATGTCCTGATCGCTCAGGTTGGTGGCGAGGGGCTTCATGACGGGGTTGTCACGCGCGCCGGAGCGGAACAGCCGCAGCTGCTCGGCAATGTAGACCGCACTTTGGCCCGCCAGTCGCGGCCACTCCGGATTGGTGCTGTTTCCATTTGGGCCGTGGCATGCCGTGCACACGGCGGCCTTGGTTGCTCCTGCCTGCGCCGAGCCCTTCTCGAAAGGGAATGTCTCACCGGGCTTGGTCGTTGCGGTGGCCGCCGCCGGAGGGGGGAGGGTCGGTGTGGCCGAAGTCTCTTGTGCCCCGGCGCTCGTAGCAGGCGCGCTTGCTCCTGCTCCGTTGTTGACCGGTGGGGTGGCCTGGGCGTGCGCCAGCGCAGTCACCAGCAGAGCCGGAAGCACCCAGCCCGCTCTCATCGTCTTCGGCATTGTTTTCTTTCCGGTTTCGTCCCGTCGTGAACGGCCGCGAATTGTACACTACCGCTACGCGTCACCCGCCTGCGGCGGCCCCACATGTTCGAACGTCCACAAAAGTCGTGAGCCGCTTCCCCCGAGCGCAATTCCTGATCAGCGCCGCCGCGCCCGTCCAATTTCCTCCTGACCACGGCGCGGAGGTCGCTTTCGTCGGGCGCTCCAATGCCGGCAAGTCCAGCGCGATCAACGCCATCGTGCAGCGCCAGGGCCTCGCCCGGACCAGCAAAACCCCGGGTCGAACGCGACTGCTGAACTTCTTCGAGCTGGGGGAGCAGCAGCGCATCGTGGATCTCCCGGGCTACGGGTACGCCAGCGCCCCCGAGGCTGAGCGTCGCACCTGGCAGCCCATGATCGAGGCCCTGAGGGATCGATCTTCGCTGCGCGGCCTGTTCGTGGTGGTGGACGCCCGAAGGGGGATCACCGCGGGAGACGAGGGGTTGCTGGACTGGTCTGCCCCGGAGCATCGCCTGCATGTGCTCCTGTCCAAGGCGGACAAGCTCAACCGCAGTGAGGGACTGAAGGTGCTGCGCTCGGCTACTGAAGCCCTGGATGGCCGTGGCGCCACGGTTCAGCTCTTCTCCGCGCACGCGGGGACGGGGGTCGAGGAGGCCCGGGATGTGCTGACGGCCTGGCTCGAGCCAGGCTCGGCGGAGCCGGGGCAATAAAAGGAGCCGGGGCAATAAAAAACCCCGGTGACATCGGCTGACGCCACCGGGGTCAGACTAACCCGGCACAGGTCTCATGAACCGGGTTGACCCGCTCAGGGAGGGAAGCGGGGAGTGCTAGGCACTCGAAAAATTAGACGGCTCACCCCGGTCGAAGTTCCGAAAAAATTGCCGGAATCTTTTGTAAGGAAATCAGCAGCCTGTGCTAAAAGCTGTATCGTCGACGCTACAAAAAGTAGTACGCGGCGCTGACGCTGTAGACGCGTGCGCCGTTGGTATTGCTGATACTGAAGCCCTCGTATTCGCCCCGTACCGCCACGTTCTGGAAGTGCATCTGCAGGCCCACGCCCCAGGCCAGCTGCGTTCCCCGGTCATCGAGCTGGAACAGCGACGGGTAGGTCGTGCCGCCGTCGAGCTGCCAGCGGGCGGCGCCCAGCTTGCCGAACACGTCCAGATTGGGCACCGGCACGGGTAGCCAGCCCACCGCGAAGGCGGCGAAGGCCTTGGCCTCGGCCTCCCCCTGAACGAAGCCGAAATGACGGGTCTGGCTTCCGAAGTCGGCGTACTCCGTTTCCACGCCGATCGGGATGAGCGGGGCCTTGAAGCCCAGGAAAGCCTTCCACGAGGTGTTGTCGATTCTCAGGTCCGAGTCCGGCCCGAAAATGTCCGTTACCTGGGCGCGCGTGATGCCCGCACCTGCATACAGGCCGTCCGGGGCCGCTTGCGCCAGCCCCGCCACACAGGCAAGCGATACCGCCATTACAATTTTTCGCATCATCAAGGGAGCTCCTCGTTACGGTTACGCAGCTGCGCGCTGCGATGTTCCTTAAGACTCAGACTCAATGAGCCTGGTCCCAGTTCGCACCCGTGCCCAGATCGACCCGCAAGGGCACGCTCAGTTCCGCGGCCTTGACCATTCGCTCCCGGACGCCCGCCCCGACGGCATCGACGGCGTCGGCGCGCACCTCGAGAACCAACTCATCGTGAACCTGCATGATCAAACGCGCAGGAACATCTTCCCGTTGACACCATGTATCTACCGCGATCATGGCGCTTTTGATGATGTCCGCCGCGGTGCCCTGCATGGGTGCGTTGATTGCGCTGCGTTCCGCGTACTGCTGGATCTGCTTGTTGCTCGCGCGGATGTCGGGCAGATAGAGGCGCCGTCCGTAGACGGTTTCCACATAGCCGGTCTGACGCGCCTGCAAGCGCGTGTTGTCCATGAATCGTTTCACGCCGGGGTAGCGCGCGAAATAGCGTTCCACGTACTTCTGCGCGGAGCCACGGTCGATACCGAGGTTACGCGCCAGTCCGAACGGTGACATTCCGTAGATCAGTCCGAAATTTATCGTCTTGGCGAGGCGTCGCTGATCTGCGGTCACCGCGGCGAGGTCCACTGCAAACACTTCCGCGGCCGTCGCCTGGTGCACGTCGCGATCGGCCGCAAACGCGGCGAGCAGGCCCTCATCCCCGGAGAGGTGCGCCATGATGCGCAGCTCGATCTGCGAATAGTCCGCCGCCATGAGCACGTAGCCGGGAGGCGCGATGAACGCCTGACGGATGCGCCGCCCTTCCGGCCGGCGGATCGGAATGTTCTGCAGGTTCGGATCGGCCGAGGACAACCGGCCGGTCGCGGCCACCGCCTGGTTGTAACAGGTGTGAATGCGCCCGGTTCGCTCGTTCACCTGCTCGGGCAGCTTGTCCGTGTAGGTCGACTTGAGTTTCGCGAGCACGCGGTAGTCGAGAACGATGCGCGGCAGCGCGTAGGACTCGGCCAGCTCCTCGAGCACGTCCTCCGCGGTCGAGGGCTGGCCGGTGGGCGTCTTGCGCGTCACGGGCAGGTGCATTTTCTCGTACAGGATCTGCTGCAGCTGCCTGGGCGACTCGATGTTGAATTCTGCGCCGGCCTCGCGGTGTGCCTGCGCGACCAGCTCCAGCATCTGCGCCGTCATCTCGCGGCTTTGCGTGCGCAGCAACTCCCGGTCCAGCAGCACGCCGCGATACTCCATGCGCTGCAACACCGGGACCAGCGGCTGCTCGAGCTCCTCATACAGGCGTTTCAGTTGCGGAAACGTCTCGAGCTTCGGCCACAGCGTGCGATGCAAGCGCAGCGTCACATCCGCCTGCTCCGCCGAGTACGCCGCCGCCTTGTCCACTGGTACCTGGTTGAAGGGGAGCTGCTTCGCGCCCTTGCCTGCTATGTCTTCGTAGGTCGTCGTGCGCATTCCGAGCTGGGCGAGGGCGACCGATTCGATATCGTGGCGCGTCACGCTGTTGAGCACGTAGGACTCGAGCATCGGATCGAAGCGCAAGCCGCTGAGGCGGATGCCGTGATTGGCAAGCACGTGGGCATCGCGCTTCTGATTGTGGCCCAGTTTGGGCACCTCAGGGTCTTCCAGGATCGGCTTCAGCTCCGCCAGCACTCGCGCGCGATCCAGCTGTGCCGGTGCACCGGGGTAGTCGTGGCCCAACGGTACGTAGGCAGCCACACCCGGCTCGGTGCTCATGGCGAGGCCGATGATCTCGGCCCGCATGTAATCGGAAGCGTTGGTCTCGGTGTCAAAAGCAAACAGCGAGCTCGCCCGCAAAGCCTCTACCCAACGCTCGAAATGACTCCATTCGAGAATGGTCTCGTAGCGTCGCTCGACGGCAGCCAAGGCCGCGGTCTCCGGGCCTGCTGCCCGAACCGTCCCGCCGCCCGTATTCTCGGCCGTCCCCGCCCCCACGGCTGCTGCGAAGCCGCCCGCCGCGGTGGCGGCGCCCGCGCCGCCCGGTTCTGCAAACATATCCCCGCTTTGAGGCGCGGGCGTTTCTGTCACGCCGTCCAGGCTGCGGAGCAGGGCCCGCAGCTCATATCGCGTGTAGAGCTGTCGCAGGGCTTCAACATCAGGAGCTCCCGCAACCAACTCGGCTTCCTTCAGCGGCAGGTCGAGATCGGTATGGATGGTGGCGAGCTTGCGTGACAGCTCCAGCCGGTCGAAGCCGGCGCGCAGATTCTCACCAACCTTGCCGGTGATTTCCGCGGCGTGGGCGATCACGCCATCGAGGTTTCCGTATTGAATGAGCCACTTTGCAGCCGTCTTGGGACCCACCTTCTCGATTCCGGGGATGTTGTCGGACGTATCGCCGACCAGGGCGAGGTAGTCGATGATCTGCTCGGGAAAGACATCGAACTTGGCCTTGACTCCTGCACGATCGAGCACCGTGTTGCTCATCGTGTTGACGAGCGTGATCGAGTCGCTCACGAGTTGAGCCATGTCCTTGTCCATCGTCGAAATCACGACTCGCTTTCCCTGGGCAGCGGCGCGGCACGCCAAAGTGCCGATGACATCGTCCGCTTCCACGCCGTCGATCTGCAGCAGCGGCAATCCCTGCGCGCGGATGATGGCGAGCAGTGGCGGGATCTGTGAGCGCAGATCGTTGGGCATCGGCTGGCGCTGCGCCTTGTACTCGGCGAACAACTCGTCGCGGAACGTCTTGCCCGGCGCATCGAACACCACCGCAATGCAGCGTGGCTGGTAATCTTTTACAAATTTCACGAGCATGTTCAGCACGCCCAGCACTGCGCCGGTGGGCTCGTTGCGTGAGTTTGTGAGCGGCGGCAGGGCGTGAAAGGCCCTGTACACATAAGATGAGCCGTCGACGAGGACGATATCGGGAGGATGGGTCATGGACGCTCTGGGGGCCGGTAATCTGGGAGTATAGCGGGGCTCAGGGTCAACGACCGCCGCGGAAGGACGTTGGGTAGCGCATGCAGCAGCCTTTCACAGCCGCCATTGCCGCCAATCGCTTCGGGCTCGGAGCCCGGCCGGGTGATCTGGCGCACATCGGAAGCGCCCCGCTCGAGTGGCTGGGTGTCCAGCTGAAGGGCACCCCACCGGAAGTCCTCGGCGAGGGCCTGCGCTCATCGGCGGACATCCTCGCGCAATCTCTCGATCTCATGCGGGAGATCCGCCAGGCCCGGCAGAGCGCCAGGGACGGAAACGCCGCCACTCTGAAGGCCATCGGCAAGCTCCCGCAACTCCTGCGTCCGCTCTATATTGCTGAGGTGACGGCGCGGTTCCGGCACGCGGTCACGACCGACCGGCCCTTCCTCGAGAGAATCACTCAGTTCTGGACCAACCACTTTGCCGTCTCGGTGGACAAGGTGACGGTGCTCGGTGTGGCGGGTTCGCTGGAGCGTGAGGCGATCCGGCCGCGGGTGTTGGGAAACTTCACCGATCTGCTGCTGGCGGTCGAGCAGCATCCGGCCATGCTCCTGTATCTGGACAATCAGATCTCCGTCGGACCGCATTCCAGAGCCGCCGCGTTCCTCGAGCGGCGCAACGCCAGGCGCCGCGCCGGCATCAACGAGAACCTGGCCCGCGAGATCATGGAGCTGCACACACTGGGTGTCGGCAGCGGCTACACGCAGGCTGACGTGACGAGCTTTGCGGAAGTGATCACCGGCTGGTCGATCGGCGGGGAGGGGGGCGGGCGTTTCGCGAGGGGTGAGCCGGGGAAGTTTCTGTTCCGACCGGAGGTCCACGAGCCGGGTGC
>CAZLYG010000358.1:0-5896 GCA_964563075.1 uncultured Steroidobacteraceae bacterium
GTTCATCAGCGTCGACTTGCCTGAGCCGGAAGCGCCGACAATCGCGATCATCTCCCCGGCATCGATACTGAGGTTCACCGCCTTTAGGGCAGCGAGCGGACTGTCCCCGGAGCGATATTCACGCCATACAGAGGAGAGTTGCAGGAGAGGCCCCGCGCTCACGGTCAGGACGCTCCGGCTGAGTTCGGGTCGGAACGGCCGGGTGCCGAGGAGTCGAGCACGATTCGGTCGCCGGGTTTCACACCATCGAGCACTTGAACCACGGAGTTGTCATCGAGTCCGACACGCACCCAGCGATCCTCAATGGAGCCCTTGCCGTCCTGCACGCGGAGGAGCCGCCGCCCGTCGGGCCTCGTTTCTCTTAGCGCAGAGCTGGGTACAGTCGCTGCGTCCTTCGCCTCGCTCAGGACAACGCTGACCTGCGCCGTCATTGAGGGCCGCAGAGAGTGGTCTGAATTGGCGATGTCGAGCAGAGCGTTGTAGTAGATCGCGGAGTTCTGCGTGTTGCTCGCGGCGGCGGCGCTCGCACCAGGTCCGGACGAGTCGGTCGCCAACGATTCCGGTGCAGGTTCCACAGCCCGCAGGTGAGTGTAGTAGCGGTGCTCCGGAGCGCCGAGTATGGTGAAGTAAACTTTTTGGCCTGGATGCACGCGCGTGATATCAGCCTCGGAGATCTGAGCTTTTACCGTCATCGTCTCCAGATCCGCCAGCTTCACGATGGTCGGGGCCGCTTGCACCGCATTCACCGTCTGTCCCTCAGGGGCGACGATGGCCACCACCGTTCCGTCCATCGGTGCGACGACCTTGGTGTATCCCAGTGTGACCCGAGCCAAATCGACCGCGATCGCCGCCTGCTTGATCTGGGCATCGAGCGCCTGGATGTCAGCTTGGGCACCCTTGTACGTGGCTTCCGCGGTCTCGTAATCCGCCTGCGAGCTCGCTTCCTGCGCGTAGGTGACTGCGGCCCGTTTGAAAGTAAGCTCGGCGAGCTTAAGAGCAGCTAACCGTGATGCTCTTTGCGCGCGATCCTGAGCGAGAACTGCCTCGGCGTTGTTCAGCGCGTTCTGCTGCGGCTGCGGATCAATCTCCGCGATCAACTGCCCCTTGTGAACCTGATCTCCCAAGCTCACATGCATGGCAATGATGCGGCCCGACGCCTGGGCCCCGACGCTGACCAATTTACGAGGTTGGATTACACCGCTCGCGAGCACGGTCTGCTCGACGTCCGCAATGCGCACTGGAACGGTCAGCACTTTGAGCGGTGGCCCGGCAAAGGCCCAGTGCTTGATCCCCCACACCAGGAGCACGGCGAGAAATGCGCCCGGTGACCAGCGCAAGAGGCGAGTTCGTATCGCGTTCACTTCCATATGCAGACGCGGCGCTCAGGTGCTGCGCACTATAGTCCAATTCGTCTCGCGTGACTGCAATGGCGGCTGATGACTCTGTGCGCAGTCAGCAATTGCAAGTGTCAGAGCATGAGTTTACCGGAATACTCCCCCGTGTTGGAGGTCTCGACGAAACGTTCGACCCCCTCGTGTGATTTAGGTTCATCGGCAGTATGATCGTGCGCAGGGACCTGCTGGAGATGAGCGAGGGGTCCCTATCTGACGCAACGCGTCATACGTCTCTCACTAAGGAAGGGGAGAGGGCAGATGGCGAAACAGTCGGGCATTCGAGCCAATTTCGATCGCGTATTGGTTACCTGGTGTTCCTGCGCGCGTTGCGCCGCACTAGGGCCGAGGTCGATCACTCTCGTCCGTCATCACGGGCGAGAGCAGACCAGCGAGCTGCACGCCGAATGTTGTGCAGCGCGAGCGGGTCTCGACCGCACGCAAGACTAGCCCCCACTCGCGACCTAAGTCCTCCGGTTCCGCAGTGCATCACTGCGAGAGATTCGGGATCCCGCGGCGGGTTAAGCTGTAAGTCTCCGTTCACTACCGTCCACAACGGGACCAGGAGGTTTCCAGGTGATCCAAAGCCGCAGATCCTTTCTGCTAGCGGGCGCAGCGAGCGTGCTCCCCATCGGTCAGGCAGCCGCAACCGCGACGCCGCTGCAGGACAAGACTCGCATCAAAGCCCTGGCGTTCGACGCGTTCCCGATCTTCGACCCCCGCTCGGTTTTCCGAGCCTGCGAAACAGTATTCCCGGCGCGCGGCTCTGAGCTGGCAAACGTCTGGCGCTCACGCCAATTCGAATACCAGTGGCTGCGGGCCCTCGGCGCCCGCTACCAGGACTTCTGGCAAGCCAGTCGCGACGCGCTGTACTTCGCGGCCCAATCGTTAAAACTGGCTCTCACGAACCAGCAAGCCGACGCTCTCATGTCAGGCTTCCTCGCCCTGCAGGCGTGGCCGGACGTCCCCGCAGCCCTCACACAGCTGAAGCGTTCCGGCCGCAAGCTGGCTTTCCTCTCTAACGCAACTCCAAAGATCCTCGAGTCCAGCATCCACAATGCCAAATTGGAGGGGCTCTTCGATCACATCATCAGCACCGACCGCGCCAGAACGTTCAAGCCCGACCCGCGCGCCTACCAGCTCGGCATCGACGTACTCGGCATGCGCAAAGAGGAGATCCTATTCGTGGCCTTCGCCGGGTGGGACGCTGCAGGCGCGAAGTGGTTCGGCTATCCAACCTTCTGGAACAATCGCCAGAGTGCCCCGGCAGAGGTGCTGGGCGTCACCCCGGACGGCGCCGGGCAGTCGCTGACCGATCTGGTAGCCTTCCTGGCCTGAGGGAACTGAAGGGGAGCTCAAGCGTCGAATTGAATATGAAGGCATTGGTCGTCTCCGCGATGCTGGCCTTCGCACCAGCGGTCCATGCAGCGGCGTCTGCGCATCCGAGTAACGCCGCGCAGCCCGCAGCCTGGCTGCAGCACGACCTCATCGTCAGCCTGCACGACCTCCCCAAGACGTACTCGTGCAACGACCTTTGGTACAAATTCCGCGACGTGCTGCTCGCGATCGGCGCCCGAGCCGACTACAAGGTCCTCCCGTATGACTGTGGCTCGCGCTCGCCCCAGGTTCAGCTCACTTTCATGCTGCCTCAACCGTTGAGCTCTTCGCAGCGGCAGTACGCTGACCTGGATGCCACGCCCAAAACGGTGGAGCTGCAGCCCGGTCAACCCTCGACCCTGAACGCGTCCGACTGCGAGCTGGTCAGCCAGATGAACAGCTCGTTCTTCCCGGCGATTCCGCTCAAAGTGGTCAGCTCGCAGCTCGAGTGCACCGCAGCGGCCAAAGCAAAACCCCACTTCGAGCTGTCCGTAGCGGCGCTGACGCCGGTCGGGCAACCAAATGCCGCGCTTGCTGCACAATCTCCCGCGAAGTCTGCGCAGCCATCCGGCCACTAGCGGGAAACGTAATCCACAGGTTGGAGCAGGGCGCCTCGCGTCCCAACCGCTGCGCCGCCTTGAGCTCGCAGGCACGGCAATTTTTCCCAAGCCCCACCTGATGATCACTCCTAGACTGCCTGCCTCCTTTGGAGAACAACTGTTCCGCAGTCAGGAGATCCAATGGCCTCAATCACGAAGGAAGTCCTCACCGATGCCTCCCCCAATGCCGTCTGGGACGCCATCCGCGACATCGGGGCATTGCACACTCGTCTTGTCCCCGGCTTCGTAGTTGACACGAGGCTGGTTCCTGGCGGCCGCGTCGTGACCTTCGCGAACGGGATGCTCGCCGAAGAGCCCATCATCAGCTCTTCGGATTCCCTGCGGAGGCTGGTCTGGACAGCCAGGAGCCCAGGATCAGCCCTTACCCACTACAACGGCGCGGTGCAGGTATATGCCCGCGCCGCCGGCGGAAGCCGGGTCGAGTGGACGGCGGACTTCCTTCCCGACGCTGCTCAAGGCGCACTTGAGCCGATGCTGGCGGCGGGAGCCAGCGCCATGACGAAGGCACTGCAAGCACTCGCCAAGGCGGGGTCCGCCACCTGAGTGGAACCTCGGGAACACGAGGTGCCACAATGCGCCGCACCAAGCACTTACGGGGGGCGTATGGCGGCACACAGCACGGGGATTCCAGTATCGGGCCGAGTCGCAGGGGCCTTCTGGCTCGCGTTGCTGTCGTTGGCGCTCCCGGCACCAGCAGATGCGGCAGCAGGTTGCGACCGATCATGCCTCGAGCACATTGCCGATCAGTACCGGGCGGCCTATCTCAAGCACGACCCCTCCGAGGCTCCCATCTCCAAGCACGTCCGCTTCACGGAGAACAACGTCGAGATGCTGCAATTCCCCGATGGCAGCTGGGACACGGTCACGGAGGAGATCGGCCCCGCGCTCACCTTTTCAGACCCGCAAACAGGCGGCGTAGGCATCTACACCTCGATCATGCAGCGCGACACCCAGGGCTTCCTGGCCATCCGCCTCAAAGTCCAGAGCGGGCAGATCGTAGAGATCGAGCACATCCTCTCGACCAAGCGCAACCTGAGCTCACCGCCCACCCCAATCGGTGACGTCCACCAGAAAAATCACGACCCGAATTTCACGACCGTCGTTCCGCCCAAGGAGCGCGCTTCCCGCGCAGAGCTCATCTCGCTCGCGAACGGCTACTTCTCGACCCTGCAGAAGAACGACGGAACGATCCGCAACACGCGCTTCTCACCGGACGCGACCCGATACGAGAACGGCAAGGAATTCCCACACATCGAGCAGGGATTCAAGACCGGGTACTACTTCTTCAACGAGCGCGTGCGTGATCGTGACTTCGTCCTCGTCGACGAAGAGCGCGGAATAGTCATGGCGCGCGGATTCATCGACCACAAGGGCGTGATCGATGCGTACAAGCTGACGGACGGCACCACAGTGCATTCCGTGTACCGCGAGCCTCAGTCATGGGGCTTCCTGGAGTCGTTCAAGGTCAGAAACGGGATGATCGTCAGCGTGGAGTCCGACTTCGTACAGGCGCCGTATTACATGCGCTCGCCCTGGACCAAGCATCCGGATCTTCGCTGAATCAGTCCCGGGGAGGCCGACGAAGCCGGCGGATGAGTCTCCTCATCCCAATCCTCATTCTTTTAGCTGATCGACGGGCGCAGGCTCCAACGAGTCTCAAGAGTGTGTCCGTGGGCTTCTCCAGCACTCGAGCCGCAAGTGCTGCCGTTAACTCCTTGAGGAAAACGAGATTGCCATCCGCGCACGCTCCACAGGGCCGCACATCGGCACTCTCAGTGTGATTCCGGTGCGAGTCTGCGATACAAACGTTCGTCACAGCGCGCTTCGTGCTGTAGAGATTGAAGATCGGCGTTTGGGAGGAAGTATTCCGTACGTCTGAGAGTGCGCGGACAACGACCAGCGTTGCGGCGCATATTGCAAACGCGTAGATCCGACGGCTCATAGCCCACTCCTCACCGTTTCTGTTGATTTCCTCCTTCGGATATATCCGTTCCGTTCCCTGTGTTGCGGTCCCTATTCTCGAAGGCGTTTGTCGAGGGGGGGGCGGGTACGGTGGGGCGGACAATTATTTTTTGGTGCGTGCCGTACCCGAGCAGCCCCCCATTCGACACTTAGTCGACAGGTGCAGCACGTTCGGGCGGCAGTGGCAGCGACTCCCAAAGAGGGCGAATACCCAGGTTCGGACGCTCAATTCGTCGGCGATCTCTACACTCGCTATCGCAAGCAGTTGCGACAGTACTTCGTGAGGCGGGGGCGTTTGGAGGACGCCGAGGATCTGCTGCAGGTGATGTTCTTGGATCTCGTAAGTCGACCACCCGCTCACGAGCTGCGCAACGCCCAGGCATACCTCTTTGGGGCGGCTTGGAATACGTTGTGCGATTTGAGCCGCCAGGACGACAGGAGCCCGCCCACCGTATCCATCGGTAGCACGGCGGGCGGCGACGCAGAGACGAGTAGCGGCCTCTGGCAGGAGGACAACAGCTCGTCACTGGTTCTGCAAGCACAGCT
>CAZLYG010000359.1:0-5894 GCA_964563075.1 uncultured Steroidobacteraceae bacterium
ATAGGCGCGCTGCGTCTCGATCATGTTGACCATCTCCTCGACCACGTTGACGTTCGAGGCTTCAACCGAGCCCTGCACCACGGTTCCCAGGCCATTCAGGCCGGGATTGCCGGTGGTCGGGGAGCCGCTGGCGGCGGACTCGACGGCCAGGTTGCCGCCGACGGTCTGCAGGCCGGCAGGGTTGATGAAGTCGGCGAGCTGAATCGTGCCGACGGTCGTCGGGGTCGAATTGCCGGGAACCAGCACACTCACCACGCCGTCGGAGCCGATCGTGATGCTCTGTGCGCCGGTAGGGATCGTGATGGCGGGCTGCAGGGGGTAGCCGGTCGAGTTGACGAGCTGGCCCTGCGCATTCAGCTGAAAGCTGCCGTCGCGCGTGTAGGCCATGGTGCCGTCCGGCTGCAGCACCTGGAAGAAGCCGCGCCCCTGGATGGCCATGTCGAGCGAGTTGCCGGTGTTGTCGAGGCTGCCCTGAGTGTAGTTGCGCTCCGTGGAGACAACGCGCACGCCGGTACCCAGCTGCAGGCCTGTCGGGGAGAGCGTGGTCTGGGAGGTTGCCGCGCCCACCTGAGTGGCATTCTGGTACAGCAGGTCGTCGAACACCGCGCGGCTCTTCTTGAACCCGTTGGTGGCGACGTTCGCCAGGTTGTTGGCCGTCACGGTCATCTGCGTCTGTTGCGCGTCGAGACCGGTTTTTGCGGCCCAGAGAGCTGGTTCCATGTTTCGCTACCTTTGGGTTGCGTGAGGCGTTAGCTGGACTGCAGCAGCTTCGCGGAGGCGGCGCCGTTGTCTTCGGCCGAATGCAAGGCTTTCACCTGCAGGTCGAAGCGGCGTGACAGCTCGATCATGTTGACCATGCAGCCGGCGAGGTCGACGTTGCTGGATTCGAGCGTTCCGGAGTTGACGGTGGTCGAGGCATCCGCCGGCGCCGGGGTGCCATCCTTGGTGCGGAACAGTCCGTCCGCGCTGCGCTCGATGCCGTCGGTGGGCGGATTGACGAGCTTGATGCGCCCGACTACCGAGCTGGTCTGTGGCGACTGACCGAGCGGCACGATCGAGATCGTGCCGTCGTTGGCCACCGTCACCGAGTTGAAGGGCGGTACGCTGATCGGGCCGGAGTCTCCCAGCACCGGAAGCCCCGTAGCCGTGAGCAGCTGGCCCGTAGGATCTACGTGCAAGTCTCCCGCGCGCGTGTATGCCTCGTTGCCGTTGGCGTCCTGCACGGCAATGAAGCCTGGTCCGTGGACTGCGAGATCGAGCGGATTGCCCGTCGTGATCTGTGCACCGGCTGCTGTGTCCCACCCGACGGTTGAATCCGTCGCGTAGACGCGCGACGCATAGCCGGGCCCGGCCACGGCGCGCGACTGGAACGCGCTCAAGTCGGCCTTGAAGCCGGTCGTGCTCGCGTTGGCGAGGTTGTGGTTGTTGGCCGCCTGGGCGCGCAGGGTCTCCTTTGCGCCCGACATGGCCACATACAGCAGCTTATCCATTCCTTAAGCCTCATCCGCCTGGGTAAGCGGTGCCTCAGCCGTTGCGGATGTTGATGACGGTCTGCGTGATCTGGTCGTCCGTCTGGATCATCTGCGCGTTCGCCTGGAAGTTGCGCTGCGCGGTGATCATGTCCACGAGCGCCGAGGTCGTATCCACATTCGACTCCTCAACCGAGCCGGACTGGATGGTGCCAAAGCCCGAGTTGCCCGCCACGCCGGCGACGGCTGCTCCGGAAGCGTTGGTGGCCGCCCAGCTCGCATTGCCGAGCTGCTGCATACCCTGCGGATTGGCGAAGTTCGCCATGGCGATCTGGCCGAGATTGATGGAGCGCCCATTGGTGAACCGCGCCTGCACGACACCGGTGGAGTCGATGCTGATGCCGGTGAGCTTGCCGGTGGTGAAACCGTTCTGCTGCACGGCCGTGACGCCGAAGTTGTCACCATACTGGGTCGTGTTGCCGAAGTTGAAAACCATGTTCATGGCCGCGGCGCCCGTCGCGGGCGTGTAGGCCGGGAAGGTGATGTTGCCGTTTGCCGGCGTCGTCAGGGCACCGGCATTGTTGTACGTCAGCGCCTGCGGGGTGCCCACGGCGGTGCCATCGACCGTGAGCTGCGTGGACCAGTTATTGGCGGTCGCACCCTTGATGAAATAGAGAGTCGCGGTGTGTGCGGCACCCAGCGAGTCGTACACCGTGAGGGAGGTCGAATTGTTGAAGCTGTTCGCATCCGTCGGGCTGAAGGCATCGGGCGGTTGCGTTGCGTTGGCCGGGAGGTTGGCCGTGATCTGTGCGGTCGAGGTGGCCTGCGGCGCACTCTCATTCGTCGTGAGCGACAGATCCGCCAGACCGCCAGTATTGAAGCCGCCGTTGGCGAGCGGGGGATACACCTGCAGGTGCAGGCCTTGGGCATTCACCACGTTCCCATCGGCGTCCATTTGGAACTGTCCGTCGCGCGTGTATTCCAGCGCGCCGTTGTCGCTAACCGTGAAGAAACCATTGCCGCTGATCGCCAGGTCGAGGTTATTGCCGGTCGTCTCGATGTTGCCCTGGGCAAACTGCTGCGCGACCTCGGATACCGCGACGCCGTTGCCGACGGCGGTCGCGCTGACACCCTGCTGCGTGGAGGCGAACAGATCGGCAAACTCGGCCCGCGAGCCCTTGAAGCCGACGGTCGCGGTATTGGCGAGGTTGTTCGCCGTTACCGAGAGGGCCTCGTTGGCGGCGTTCAGGCCCGTGAGGGCGATATTGAATGACATCGATCGATCTCCTTGAGAGGACTCTGTTCTGGCGGCGGCGCGCGCTTACATGACCGCGACGATGGAGCTCAGCGGCACGCTGCCGCTGTCGGTGTTCACATCGACGGCCTGCGACGTGGGGTCGATCGTCACCGTCGACACTTTGCTGACGACCATCGGCTGGACCTGCTGGCTGGATCCGTTGACACTTGCGCTGACCGCGATGGTGTATTGACCGGCCGGAGCGGCCGCACCGGCGCTGGTGGTGCCGTTCCAGGAGAACGGCGTCAGGCCCGACGCATTCGGGGTCACATTGAACGAGGTAACCGGGGTTCCCCTGGAATCCGTAATCGAGACGGTGAGCTGCGAGGCGCCCTGGGGCGCGGTCACTGCGCCGCCGATTGCACCGCCCGCCGCGAGTGTCGCCGTCGCGCCGGGAGCCAGCACCGAGTGCCCCAGCAGCGTGGTGCCGTTCATGATCTGTGAGGCAGCGAGCGAGCTCTGCATGCTCTGCATGCTGGAGACCTCGCTCATGCCTTCGAGTTGCGACACGAATTGCGTCGGGTCGGCCGGCGACATCGGGTTCTGGTCCTTGAGCTGCGCGGTGATGAGCTGCAGGAAGTCGGACTGATTGATCTGCATGTTGACCGGGATGGCGCTGCTCGAGGACGCCGAGGGGATGCTCTGCGTCGTTCCGGTCACGGGATTGGTGGTGGACATGGGTTTCCTTGGAATGCCCGTTATTCGCCGAGCTTCAGGGTTGCGAGCATCAGGTCCTTGGAGGTGTTCATGACCTCCACGTTGTCCTGATAGGCGCGCGAGGCGGAGATCATGTCGGTCATCTCTTCGATGACGTTGACGTTGGGCGCGTAGACGTTGCCGTGCTCGTCGGCGAGCGGATTGCCCGGGTCGTAGCGCTCTGTGGCCGGTGCCGTGCTCTCGACGATCGAGCTGACTTTCACCGCGGCCCCGCTGGCCTGGTCGGCCGGGCTGATGCCAAAGCCGCCGGGGCTGCTCAGATGCAGTGCCGCAGCCTGCTTGATCGCCTGGAACACCGGGTGGCGCGCCTTGTACACGGTGTTGGGGTCGCCGCTGACACTGTCCGCATTGGCGAGGTTGCTCGCGACGGTGTTGAGCCGCACCGACTGTGCGCTCATGCCCGAGCCGGCGACATCGAATATCTTGAATGAGGACATGTGGCTCCTTTACTCGATCACGAGCCCGTGATGGCCGTCATGAGGTTCTTGAAGCGGCTGGTCAGGAAAGTCAGCGTCGCCTGGTAGCGCACGGTGTTTTCGGCGAAGGCCGCCTGTTCCTGTTGCGCGTCAACAGTATTGCCGTCGAGCGAGGGGGCCAGTGGCACGCGATACTTCAGGCCCGCGGTCGCATCCGCACTCGGCTCCGTGCTGATGTGCTCGGCGTTTGTCGTGGCGAGCTTCACGGATGAGTCGGAGTTGCCTCCGCTTGCCGCGGCCAGCGCGGTCTTGAAGTCGATATCGCGCGCTTTGTAGTTGGGCGTGTCGACGTTGGCCAGATTGTTCGCGAGCACTTCCATACGCTGGGACTGCACTTTGAGTGCGGCCTGGTGCACGCCGAGATACGCGTCCAGATTGAGCGGCATGATGCGAGCGATCCGTCAAAAGAATGACTGACGAGGCCTGTGCAATCCGCATGCCATGGGGCGCAGAGAGCGCTGGAAGGGGAATTGTGGGCTGGCGGCGTGAAAGTGATCACGCCCGCGGCAAGGGTTTGCCGCCTGGACGGCAGTGCGCAGCGGTGGGTGTCAGGGAGTTAGCGGCACGGCGGCGGGGTACTTGAGGCGCGGTTGGCGCGCAGGGCGCGCAGGGCGTGCGTGGCGCGCAGGGCGTGCGTGGCGCGTAGGGCGTGCGTGGCGCGAGTGGCCCAGGTTGGCCCAGTGCGGCCCAGGGTGGGCCGGTGCCCGCGGGCTGGCGCGGCGCTTGCAAGCTATCCCGGGCATGACTATTCCAATGACGGTCTTTCGACGCTCCTGGCTTGTCGCCTGCACCCTGATGTCATCGCTGTACGTGCTCAGCGCTCAGGCACAGGAGCCTGCGCGCGCGACGGAACCGCTCGCCGCCATCAGGGCGGCGGCGCAGTCGTTCGCCAAATCGCAGCTGCCCGGCGGCCCCGGTGCCGCTGAGACCACCGTCACGGCCGGACAGCTCGACAGCCGTCTGCGACTCACGCAGTGCACGGGGCCGCTCAGCTCAAACCTTCCCGCCGGCATGACCTTACAGGCGCACTCTACTGTCGGAGTGACGTGCGCGGGACCGGTCCACTGGACTGTATACGTACCGGTGATCGTCGAGAGCCGGGTCAACGTGCTCGTGTTGAAGCACGCCGTCGCCCGCGACGCCAAGCTGGGTGCGGCGGATGTTGTCAGCGAGACCCGCAAGGTCTCAGGTCCTGGCACTGCGTATCTGAACTCCGTTCTCGAGTTGAACGGGCGCATCGTCAAGCGTCCCCTCGCAGCCGGTACGACACTCTCGGCAGATATGTTCAGCGCCGACCTGATCGTGCGCCGCGGGCAGGAGGTGACTCTCCTCTCCCAGGGCGGAGCGATTGAGGTGCGCGCCAGCGGCCGGGTCATGGCCGATGCGGCAGCCGGCGCACGCGTGCAGGTGCAGAACATGAGCTCGATGCGCATCGTCGAGGGTGTGGTCGAATCCGCAGATGTGGTGCGAGTAGCGCGGTAATGTCGCGCACTGGAGAGCAAGCATGATAAATGGCCTCGGACTGAGCGGCACCGCGATCGGAACCGCTCGCGAAACGCAGGAGACCCCGCAGGCGCCCGCTGCAACACCCGATGCCGCGCAGGACGGGAGCCCGCCGCGCCCGGGTGAGGTCAGCATTACCAGCACCGCCTCGCTCCTGGCGCATCTCGAACAGGTTCTCGGCGCTCACTCTCCGGTGGACCAGAAGCGTGTCGAGAGCATCAGCCGCGCCATCGCGGACGGCCACTATCAAGTGGACTCTGCCAAGGTCGCCTCGGGGCTCATGCAGTCCGAGCGCTCGCTGGAACCGCTGCCCCTGATGGAGATGTAGCGTGGAGCAAGAAGCGTGTCGCGAGCAACTCGCGAAGATCATGGCGAATGAAACGCGCCTGCTGAGCGAGCTCGCGCAGTTGCTGGATCGCGAGCACGCGCGGC
>CAZLYG010000360.1:0-5256 GCA_964563075.1 uncultured Steroidobacteraceae bacterium
AAGCCTTTCTCGCGCAGCTCCGGATGGCTCAGCACCGAGTGATGACTGTTACCGTCGTAGAGGACGTGCTCGTAGACCTCATCCGACATGATCAGGATGTCGCGGTCGCGAATGACCTCGGCGAGCGCGTTGAGATCCTCGCGCGTGGCCACCGTACAGGCCGGGTTGTGCGGTGTGTTGAAAAGGATCAGCCGCGTGCGCGGTGTAATGGTGGCGCGTACCCGCTCCCAATCGAAGCGGAACCGCGGCGGAAGCAGAGGCAAGCGGATGCAGCGCCCCCCGGCCAGCCGCACCGCCGGCTCATACGAGTCGTAGGCGGGATCGAATGCGATGACCTCATCACCGGGGCCGACGACCGCCTGGATGCCCGAATAGAGGGCCTCGGTCGCTCCCACCGTCACGGTGATCTGAGTCTCCGGATCGATGCTGAGGCGATAGGAAGCCTGCAGTTTCTGAGCGATGCGCTCGCGCAGCTCCATGACGCCCTCCATCGGGGCGTACTGGTTGTGACCTGCGCTCATGGCTGCGGTCGTCAACTCGGTGAGCCGGGGGTCGATGTCATAGTCCGGAAACCCCTGCCCGAGATTGAACGCACCCAGCTCGCGCGCACGGCGTGACATCACCGTGAAGATCGTAGTGCCGACGTCAGGCAGTTTGCTGCGGGAGAATGTCGACATAGGTCACTCTGCCGCAGCGAGCGCGGCGCCAATCACACCCGCCTGACCCGCGAAGTGCGCGGGCCGGATCTCTGCGGGGGAGCGCAGCAGAGGAGCGAATTGCTCGAAATCGTTGCTCACGGCCCCACCGAGGATGAACACGTCGGGCCAGAAAAGAGCATGCATGCGCGCGAGGTAATCGTTCACACGCTCGACCCATGCCGGCCAATCGAGCTTGAGAGAGGTCTTGACGTGTGCGGACGCCCATTTCTCCGCATCCATGCCGTTCAACTCCAGGTGTCCCAGCTCGGTATTGGGAAACAGCCGGCCCTCGATGAAGAGGGCCGTGCCGATGCCGGTACCGAAGGTGAGCATGATCGCGGTTCCGGTGACTCCCCGGCCTGCGCCCCAGCGCATTTCCGCGACACCGGCAGCGTCTGCATCGTTCAAGAATACTGCCCGCCTGTGCAGCGTCCGTTCCGCCAGCGCGGCGCCGTCGATGCCGAGCCAGGCCTGGTCGATATTGGCCGCTGTGCGCACGCGGCCCGACTTCACCACGCTCGGGAACGCCAGCCCGACAGCGCCCTCGGCGCCCGGAAGCCGACCCGCCAGGGTGTCGACGACCTGCATCACGCCCGCGGGGGCCGCAGGCTGAGGCGTCGGCGCGGAAATCAGCTCACCGAGCAGGCGACCGGAGTCGACGTCAACCACTCCGGCCTTGATGAAGGAGCCCCCGACATCGATGCCCATTACTTTGCGAGTCATAGACGAACGCTCTTGCAACGTTGGCTGATACGGCGGCTATGCGCCCTGCGCGAGTTGCATATCCCGTACGCGCCGCCGGCTCTGCAGTCTCATCCACACCGACGCCACGGCGATTCCCGTGCTGACCACCAGCACCATGAGCGTCGCCAGCGCATTCACGTCGGGGCTGACTCCCAGGCGCACCTTGGAGAAGATCACCATCGGCAAGGTGCTGGAGCCAGGCCCGGCCACGAACTGCGAGATGACCAGGTCATCCCAGGAAAGCGTGAATGCGAGCAGCCACCCGGACAGCAGCGCAGGTGCTATCAGCGGCAAAGTGATGCGAAAGAATACCTTCAGCGGACGCGAGCCGAGATCCATAGCAGCCTCTTCGAGGGATTCGTCGAAACCCGTCAACCGCGACTGTACCACCACAGTGACATAAGCCATGCAGAAGGTGATGTGGGCAAGCGTGATCGTAAGCATTCCGCGCCCACGCGGCCATCCGATCGCCTGCTCGAGAGCGACGAACAACAGCAAAAGCGACAACCCGGTGATCACCTCCGGCATGACCAGCGGGGCCGTGGTCATGCCCAACAGCAGGGTCCGGCCGCGAAACTGTCCGAAGCGCGCCAGTGTCACGCCGGCAAGCGTGCCGAGCACCACGGCTCCGCACGCAGAGATTGCGGCGATCTGGATCGACAGTCCCGCGGCGCCGAGAATCTGCGCGTTCGACAGCAATTCGCCGTACCACTTGAGCGTAGGCGAATGGGCCGCATCCCAGACGGTCACCAGACGTGAATTGTTGAAGGAAAACACGATCAACGAGAGGATCGGGACGTACAGGAAGCACAGCCCGCAGACCAGCGCGGCGCGCGGAATGACTCCAGGTGACTTCACTTTCCCGTCTCGAGCGTGCGCCGTTCGACGCGCTGGAGCAGCACGATGGGAAGCACCAGCAACAACAGCATGAGAATCGCCACCGAGCTCGCCACAGGCCAATCGCGGTTCTCGAAGAACTCATCCGACAGTACGCGTCCGATCATCAGCTGATCGCTGCGGCCAAGCAGAGAGGGAATGATGTATTCGCCGACGGCGGGGATGAACACCAGCAGGGACCCGGCGGCGATCCCCGGCAGGGACAGTGGCAGGGTGACGCGGCGGAACACGGTGAACGGATGAGCCCCGAGGTCGGCTGCCGCCTCCAGCAAAGTGACATCGTGCTTCTCGAGATTCGCATACAGCGGCAGGATCATGAACGGCAGGTATGAGTAGACGATGCCGATGTAGACGGCGAAATCCGTGTTCAGGAGTACCAGCGGCTGGTGAATGAGGCCGAGATACATCAGCACGTTGTTGATCACGCCGTCGTTCTTCAGCAGGCCCATCCAGGCATACACACGCAGCAGGAATGAGGTCCAGAAAGGCAGCACGATCATCATGAGCAGCGCGCTGCGCGCCGCAGGGCCGGAGCGCGCGATCGCATACGCCATCGGATAACCGATCAGGATGCACAGCAACGTCGAGATCGCCGCCACTTTCACCGAGTACAGCAGCGAGCGCACGTACAGCGGATCGGTGAACAGGAAAGCGTAGTTCGACAGATGCGGCCGCAAGTGGCCGTTCTCCAGCAGCGGCGAGTACGGCGGCATGGCCAGGCGCACTTCGGAGAAGGAGATCTTCAGGACGATGAGGAACGGAACGGCGAACAGCACCAGCAGCCACAGCGCGGGGGCGCCGGCCACGATCCGCTTACCGATGGAGACGGGCTTCAAGGGGACCCCTACTGAGTCAGCAGCAGCGGACTCGAGGCGTGCCATGACAGGTACACCTCCTCGCCCGCGGCAATGCGATCTTCCGGGCTGCGGATGACATTCGGTCGCGTCACGCGCAAAGTCTTTCCGGATTCGATCTCTATCAGGTACACCGACATATCTCCCAGGTAGGCCACTTCCCTGACCCGCCCACGCACGCCGCCCCCGCCGCTTTGCGCCGACACCTTGCCGATCTGGATTTTCTCGGGCCGCAAGGCAACCCAGACGGGGGTGCCGGATCCGACGGCGACCCCCGGTCCGAGGGGAATCGTTGCCCCGAGCTCCCTCGAGCGCACACTTGCCGGCGTACCCTGCAGTACCTCCCCTTCGAACATGTTCACCGAGCCGATGAAGTCGGCGACGAATTTCGTCGCGGGAAACTCGTAAATGTCCGTAGGCGTCCCGACCTGCGCAATCCTGCCGTGGTTCATCACTCCCATGCGGGTGGCAAGCGTCATCGCCTCCTCCTGGTCGTGGGTCACGACTATGAAGGTCACCCCGAGCTGCTTCTGGATGTTGAGGAGCTCGAACTGGGTGTGCTCGCGCAGCTTCTTGTCCAGCGCCGCGAGCGGTTCATCCAGCAACAGAAGCTTGGGGCGCTTCGCCAGCGCCCGCGCGAGCGCAACGCGTTGCTTCTGGCCACCCGAGAGCTGGTGCGGCTTGCGCGCCAGAAAACCGGACATTTTCACTATTTCGAGAATTTCGCCCACACGCTGGCGTATCTGCGTGCGGGTCAGGCTCTCCTGCTCCAGGCCGAACGCGACGTTCTTCTCCACCGTCATGTGCGGAAACAGCGCGTAGGACTGGAACATCATGTTGACGGGCCGTTGGTATGGCGGCACGGCGCTCATGTCCTGCCCGTCGATATGAATCGTCCCGGCCGAGGGCGTCTCGAAGCCCGCGAGCAGGCGCAACAGAGTCGTCTTGCCCGAGCCGGACCCGCCCAGCAGGCAGAAGATCTCCCCACGCTGCACCTCGAGTGAGACCTCATCCACGGCGACGAAGTCGCCGAAGCGCTTGGTGACGCCCGCGATGCGTACGTAGCTCATTGCCCGGTCTTGAACCGGGTCCAGGTGCGATTCAGCAGACGCGTGAACTGCGGCGACTTGGCCCGCTCGGGCACCAGCTTCGCCTGCACGTCCGCGGGCGGGTAGATCCCCGGATCCTCCCTGACCGCCGGATTGAGCGCCGGGTTGCCCGGCAGGTCACCGTTGGCGTACTTCAGGAAGTTGGTGTTCTTCGCGGCCACATCCAGTCGCAGCAGGTAGTCGAGAAACAGGTGGGCGTTGCGCGGATGCGGCGCATCCTGCGGAATGGCCAGCATGTCCAGGTTCTTGATCGCACCTTCCCGCGGAATCGCATACGCCACATCCACTCCCTTGCCCGCCTCACGCGCGCGGTCGTGAGCCTGCTTGACGTCACCCGACCAGCCCAGCGCGAGACAGATCTCGCCGTTGGCGAGATCATCGATATAGCGCGAGGAGTGGACGTAGCGCACGTATGGGCGGATTGCGAGCAGCACCTTCTCCGCGGCCTGCAGATCCTCGGGCGACTGGCTGTTGGGGTCCTTGCCCAGATATAACAGCACCGTGCCGAGGACCTCGGTGGGCGCATCGAGAATCGTCACTCCGCAGTCCTTGAATTTCGCGACGATGGCCGGATCGTAGAGTATCCGCCAGCTGTCCACGGGCGCGTCGGCCATTCTCTCCCTGATCTTCGCGACGTTGTAGCCGGGTCCGGAGGTGATCCACATGTAGTCGACCGCGTACTGGTTACCCGGGTCATACAGCGCGGCGCTCTGCTCTACCTGCGGGTCGAGATTCTTCAGATTCGGCAGCTGCGACTTGTCCAGCTTGCGGTAGATACCCACTTTGATCTGACGCTCGAGGAAGGGCCCGGAGGGCACGACCACGTCGTAGCTGGTGTGGCCTGCCAGCAGCTTCGTCTCCAGCACCTCGTTGGAATCGAACACGTCATAATTGACCTTGATGCCCGTCTCTTTCTCGAAGTCCTTGAACAGGTCCTCGGCGAACTCGCGCCGG
>CAZLYG010000360.1:5266-5870 GCA_964563075.1 uncultured Steroidobacteraceae bacterium
GTTGAGGACCTTGTCCTCGGGCCCGGCGGACGCGGGCCCCGCGGCCGGACTCGGGGCGGATCCGCCGCACGCGGCAAGCAGGCCGGCGCACAGAACGCCGAGGGCTAGCGATCGCAGAAGACTCATCATGAGCTCGCTTCAGACGTTCAGCAGCAGGTGCTCGCGCTCCCAGGAGCTGATCACCTGAAGAAACACTTCGTATTCCGCTTCCTTCACGATGGTGAAAGCCGATACGAAGGCTTCGCCGAGCAGGCTGACCAGCGGCTCGGACTCGCGCAGCACCCGCAAGGCCTCATCCAGGGAGCGCGGCAAGCCGAAGGGCAGATCGTGCGCGCTCCCGGTAATCGGCTCACTCGGCTGCAGGCCCTCGACCATGCCCAGGTAGCCGCACGCAAGCGAGGCGGCGATTGCAATGTAGGGATTGGCGTCAGCGCCCCCGACTCGATTCTCGACACGCCGGTCCTCCGGCTTGGACATCGGGACACGCAGTCCCGCGGTGCGATTGTCATAGCCCCAGTGAACATTGATCGGAGCCGACAGGTAGCGCGTGAGCCGCCTGTAGGAATTCACGTTTGCGCAGAACAACGCCATCGCCGCCGGCATG
>CAZLYG010000361.1:0-5845 GCA_964563075.1 uncultured Steroidobacteraceae bacterium
CATACCCGAGCGTGGGCAGCTGCAAAGTGGCGAGCGAATCCAGGAAGCACGCCGCCAGACGGCCCAGGCCGCCGTTTCCCAGACCTGGCTCATCCTCGCAGGACAGCAGCCGCTCGAAATCCAGGCCGAGCTCCGTGACGGCCTCGCGTACCAGCTCGTGGATGCCGAGATTCAGCAGATTGTTGCCGAGATGCGGCCCCATCAGGAATTCAGCGGACAGATACGCGACAGTGCGCGAGCCGTGAGTAGTGTACGTAGAGGCAGTGCTGATCCAGCGATGCAGCAGCCTGTCCCGCACGGTGTAGGCGAGCGCCATGTAGTAGTCGTGCTGTGTCGCGAGCGCAGGTGTTTTGCCCTGCACGCAAAAGAGGTTGTCGAGAAAGGCGTGCTTGAAGGCATCCTTGCTCAGGGCGATGCCTTCATCGCCGTCGTGTGGGGTCAGGGCGCGCGCATTCATGGTCTTGTGTCGTTGCCGGGCGGCCGACTCAGACGTGCAAGTTCCGTGCAGGTGAGTTCGCGCGCTCGCGATGCGCTGGACGCGTCCGCGCGCGGGAGGACGATGCGCCATGCACCATGAGAGTTCGGGGCGCACCACAAACGTGCGCAGCGATAGTTGGGGGGAAGGCAGCGCGGGCGCGCTACAACGGAACCTTGGGCGCCTTTGGAAAAAGGCGCCCAGCCCCACCCGCTGCACACGCTTGAGTGCCCGCGCCGCTAAATCTGCCATCCATGGATAGGCGCACGGTGCCGCGACGGGCTACGACCGTCAAGCGCGGGCACGCATCGCTCGGGAGTACTAAGCAAACGCTGGGAGGGCGGGGGTGCGTGATAGCGCACCCCTACCGGGACAAACTACGGCTGATCTGCACGGGTCCCTGTCGAGCCCATGCGCTCGAGCACGCGGCTCACGATTCGATCGCACCGCGCCTGGTCAAACTCGAACACGTCCGCTCGCTCATCTCTCACACGCCGCGCCACATCAGCGCGCAACCTTTGTTGCGCGCGGAACAGCCGCGTGCGAACGGTCGTCTCGTTCAAGCCCAGACAAGCCGCGGTTTCCACTCCGCTCAGCTGTTCCACCACGCGCAGCACGAATACGGTGCGGAACACCTCGGGAAGCGCGTCGACCGCCTGCTCGAGCAGCAGGCGTATCTGAGTGGCATCCGGTTGTTCGCCTGACGGTGCGGACAGTACGGCGGCGGCGTGCTGCAGGACCGAGGGGTCCAGCTGGTCCGGCGCCAACATATCCGGACGCACCCGGCGCCGGATCATCAGTGCCTCGTTGAAAGCGAGGCGTGCCAGCCAGGCTCCGAACTTTCCGGTGGGCTCGTAGCGGTCCAGGTTGCCGAAGGCGCGCAAGTGCGCTTCCTGCACGGCATCCTCGGCAGCCCCGGCGTCCCGCAGGATGCTACGGGCGATACGGAACAGGCGGCGGTTGTAACGGCGCATGAGAGCTTCGCAGGCGCGCGCATCGCGGCCGCGAGCCCGCTCGACGAGCAGCAGGTCCGGCAGGTCGCCCAGTGCGGCGGGGGCATCCGTCGGGCGTTTGCTCGCGACCGCGGATGCTTCGAGGCTACGCGAAGGGGAGTGGGGCTCAAACATGTGCATCGGACCTTTCCTTACGTTGACAGCGCTGTCATCAGATGTGATGCTGTGTCATTGGAGGCAAAGACAGACAAGCGAGCTGCACCCGCCATACTCATGCGAAAAACACTCATCGCTCTCAAGGGTGCCTCGTTCGTCGCGGCAGCCGTGCTCACCTGTTCCGCAGACTCCGCCAGGAGCGCGGATATTCCCGGTAGGGTGCATCCCGCCCTTTGGCCGCAGGTGCAGCGCGCGTTTCCAGCGGATCCGGCCCTCGAGAAGCGCATCGACACCCTGCTGGCCGGCATGACGCTCGAGCAGAAGGTCGGCCAGCTCATTCAGGCCGATATCGACAGCATCGCAGTGGATGACTTGCGCCACTTTCCCCTCGGGTCGATCCTGAACGGCGGCAATTCCGGTCCTGGTAACGACGATTTTGCTCCGGCAAGTGAGTGGTTGGCTTTGGCGGACAGGTTCTATGCGGCGTCGCTCGATCCTTCGCACGGTAAGCACCCGATCCCGACGCTGTGGGGGACGGACGCCGTTCACGGGCATAACAACATAATCGGCGCCACGATCTTTCCGCATAACATCGGCCTTGGCGCCACGCATGATCCGGAGCTCATCCGGCGCATCGGCGAGGTGACCGCAGTCGAGGTGCGCGTGACCGGGCAGGACTGGTCCTTCGGACCGACCCTCGCGGTCGTGAGGGACGATCGTTGGGGACGCACTTACGAGAGCTACTCGGAGGACCCCGAGATCGTCCGGTCATATGCCGCGGCCATGGTTACGGGCCTTCAGGGTGCCGTAGGGACGCCGCAGTTCCTCGATTCCGCGCACGTGATCGCCACGCCCAAGCACTTCCTGGGAGATGGCGGTACCGGCGGTCGCGACCAGGGCGACAACCGCTCGAGCGAAGCCGAGCTGCGCGACATTCACGCGGCCGGCTACCCGCCGGCCATCTCTGCCGGCGCCCAGGCCGTGATGGTCTCGTTCTCCAGCTGGCAGGGTGTGAAGCTGAGCGGCAACCGCGGGCTGCTCACCGATGTGCTCAAGGGGCGCATGCAGTTCGATGGCCTGGTGATCGGCGACTGGAATGCTCACGGGCAGGTGCCCGGTTGCACCAACTTCAGTTGCGCCGCGGCCATCAACGCCGGCCTGGATGTGCTGATGGCTCCCGATAGTTGGAAGCCCCTGTTCGGCAATACGCTTGCGCAGGTCAAGGCGGGCCAGATTCCGGCGGCGCGGCTCGATGATGCCGTGAGGCGGGTGCTGCGCGTGAAACTGCGCGCCCATCTCTTCGAAGAGGGGAAACCCTCTTCACGGCCGCTCGCGGGCCATTTCGAGCTGCTGGGCTCGCCGGAGCATCGCGCGGTCGCGCGCCAGGCGGTGCGCGAATCCCTGGTCCTGCTCAAGAATCGCAATCATCTGCTGCCGCTCAGCCCGCACGCACACGTGCTGGTCGCAGGGGATGGCGCCGACAACATTCCGAAGCAGTGCGGCGGCTGGACGATCTCCTGGCAGGGCACAGGCACCACGAACAGCAATTTCCCCCACGCCGAGTCCATCTTCGCCGGCATCCAGGCGACCGTGCGCGCGGGCGGCGGCACCGCGGAGTTGAGCCCGTCGGGCGAGTTCAAGAGCAAGCCGGATGTGGCGATCGTGGTGTTCGGCGAGAACCCTTACGCTGAATTCCAAGGAGACATCGGCACGGTCGAATACAGCCCCGGGGACAAGCACGACCTGCGACTCCTGCGTCGCCTCCGCGAGCGGGGGGTCCCAGTGGTTGCAGTGTTCATTTCAGGCCGGCCGCTGTGGGTCAATCCGGAAATCAACGCCTCGGATGCGTTCGTGGCGGCCTGGCTGCCCGGGAGCGAAGGGGGCGGGATTGCGGACGTGCTCTTCAAGGCACCCAAGGGGGGAACCGCGCATGACTTCCATGGCATTCTGACCTTCTCGTGGCCGCGCACACCCCAGCAGACGGCGGTCAACCGGGGAGATGTGGGCCAGAGTCCTCTGTTTCCGTATGGTTACGGGTTGACCTACGCCAGCGATGGTAACCTCGCGAGGCTCCCGGAAGATCCGGGGACCGCGCCCGTGACACAGGCGGATGCGCGCACGTTCTTCACGGGCGGCCGTCCCGGAAGCGGTTGGCACTGGTCCGCTGCCGCCGGGCTGGATTCCGGCACGGCCCGGGAAATTCCCGGCGGAGTTGGAATGGCCAGCGACGGCCGCGTGCGCCTGGCCGCCACGGATCACTCGGCCCAGGAGGATGCGCGACGTCTGTCCTGGGCTGGCGGCAGTGCCTCGATGGTCGGGCTGGCCGGCAAATCGCCGATCGATCTGCAACGCGAGTCGAACGGGCAACTCTCCCTGGCCTTCGACTATCGCGTTGACCAGGCACCGACGGCGGATGTGTCGGTGCTGATGGAGTGCGGAGCCGGGTGCCGCGGCAGCGTACCGATTACGCGGCTCCTGGGAAGCGGCCCAGCGGGTCAGTGGCATCACGTGAAGATCCCGCTGGCCTGCTTCGCACGTCGCGGTGCTGACATGAGCCGCATCAGCGCACCGTTTTACATCGCCACGGCCGGGCAGCTCGAGCTGAGCGTCGGTGCGATTCACCTGGAAAGCGGAACGGATGGCTTACTCGACTGCAACTAGTTTTTGCCGGCTGCTCGGTGCCGCGCGTGGGGGCGGAACGCGCCGATGACCCGAAAAACCATCGACGACGTGGCGAAGGCCGCGGGCGTTGCGATCAAAACCGTGTCGCGCGTCTTGAACGACGAGCCGAATGTCCGTGAGGAGACTCGTGCCCGGGTCCTCGCTGCCGTGGAGGCGTTGCATTACTTTCCGAGCCTGTCGGCGCGCAGCCTCGCCGGACGGCGCTCGTACCTGATTGGCCTCGTCTACGAGAATCCCAGCGCCAACTACATCGTCGACATCCAGCACGGCGCCATGGCGCGCTGCCGCCAGGAGAAGTTCCGGCTCTTCGTGCACCAATGCAGCGGTCGTGATGCGGAGTTGATACGGGATGTCATCGGCCTGGTCGATCAGACGCACGTCGACGGCCTCGTCGTCCCCGCGCCTCTGTCGCAATCCGCGGATCTCATCCGCGCGCTCGATCGACGCAAGCTGCCCTTCGTGCGCATCTCACCCAGCAGCCTGGATCACCGCTCGCCGTCGGTCGACATGGATGACGCGGGCGCCGCACGTGAGATGACGGAGCATCTCATCGAGCTGGGACACACGCGCATCGGCTTCATCACCGGCCATCCCACCCATCACGCCAGTGCGCTGCGCCTGGACGGATACAAGGCCGCCTTGCAGGCGCATCACATACTTTACGAGCCCGCCTATGTCAGGCAGGGACATTTCGTGTTCGAGTCGGGTCTGGGCGCCGGGCGCGAGTTGCTGGCGCTTCCGCAACCGCCAACAGCGATTTTCGCCTCCAACGACGACATGGCCGCCGGCGTGCTGATGGCAGCGCATGAGTTGGGCATGCAGGTGCCGGGGCAGCTATCCGTCGCGGGATACGACGACACCTATATCGCGCGCATCACCTGGCCGCGCCTCACGACCGTTCACCAGCCTAGCTACGACATGGCCTGGTCGGCGACCGATCTGTTGTTGCACGCCCTGAAGGACGGTGAGGGCGCCCGCACTTCGCGCCTGGCGCATCGGCTCATCGTGCGCGAGTCGACCGGCCCGGTGCGGCGCGACTGAGCTCCATCACTCCTGGGCGCCCGCACCGACGGCCACCCACGCGAGGTCCGCATTCGAGACTGAGCCGACATTGAAGGACTTTGCCGCGGCTGCCATGCGTGTGAGCGCCTGAGCCAGCGGCATCGGTGGCTTGGCGTCGCCCTTCTTCGCTTTGTGGAAGCGCACCGGGTTGATGCGCGCCACCACATAGTTGCGCAGGTAGGGAGACTTGAAACCCTTGGCCTGCAAGGTAGCGATCAGACGCTTCACCTGAGCGTCGATCTCCAGCAGGCGCGCGGCATACCCCTCACGCTCACGCAGCGATGCCGGCAATGCACGCTCGGTGAAGCGATCCACTTTCTTCAGGAACGCACTGTAGGCCCCGCCTGCGAAGCGCGATGACTGTTCGTAGACGATTCCGAGTGTCAGCAGCTCGGGCGCCTCGAACTCCGCGCTGAACTGCGCTTCCCGCGACTCGCCCTGACGCTGCGCGAGGCTGCGAGCCATGCGGATCACTTCGAGGCTGCGATCGCGCAGGTTGTGCGCCTTCTCGGTGTTG
>CAZLYG010000362.1:0-5829 GCA_964563075.1 uncultured Steroidobacteraceae bacterium
CGCGGCGCAGGCCTATGCCAACAGCATCCTGCCCGCGGCTCAGGGCGCGGCGGCTCAGATGCAGCAGAATGCGCAGGCCTACAAGGCGCGCGTCACGGCGCTGGCGGAAGGCCAGGCGGCGCGTTTCCTGCAGCTCGAGGATGCTTATTCCAAGGCGCCGGAGGTCACCCGCCGCCGCCTGTACATGGATACCATCGAAGGCGTGCTGTCGCGCGCTCACAAGGTGCTCATCGATTCGAAGGCCCCGGGGGCAGGCGGTGGCAACATGTTCTATCTGCCGCTGGACAAGCTGCTGGAGAAGGCGGCCACCGGCAGCTCGGATCAATCCTCCGAGTCGACGACCACGAGCGTGCCGAAAGAGCAGGATTCAGTCACCGTCGAGGCTCGCGGGCGGGGAGAGCGCTGATGTCCTCGCGCGCCTTCGTCCCGATCATCATCGTGTGCGTCGTGATCCTGCTCGCGGCGATGTCGATGTTCACCGTGAGCGAATCGCAGCTGGCGATCAGAACCGAGTTCTCCGCCATCGTCGGTTCCGACTACGCTCCGGGACTGCACTTCAAGTGGCCATGGGACCAGGTGATGAGGTTCGACGGGCGCATCCTGTCGCAGTCCTACACCGGCGAGACTTTCCTCACCAACGACAATCGCGGCCTGATCGTCGATTTCTACGTGAAGTGGCGGATCACCAATCCGGCGAAGTTCTGGGAAGCCGCCGGCGGCGCCGAGGACAAGGCGGCGGACCGGTTGGCCGCGATCGTCAAGGACGGCCTCAAGGGTGTGGTCGCCGAGCGCACCTTGCCCCAGATCGTGACGGCGGACCGCGCCGCCGTGACGAGCGACATGTTCGTGCAGGCGAAGCGCAACATCGAATCCTTCGGGGTGGAATTGGTCGATGTCCGTGTGCAGCGCATCGACCTGCCGGATGAAGTGAGCACGCGCGTGTACGAGCAGATGAAGCAGAACTTTCAGAAAAGCGCGAACCTGAAGCGCGCCGAAGGCCTGAGCGAGAGCCAGCGCATCCGCTCGACGGCCGAGCGCGAGCAGACCGAGATCGTGGCGAATGCCGAGCGCGACGCGCTGCGCGTGCAGGGCGAAGCGGATGCCGAAGCTGCGCAGACCTATGCGAAGGCCTATTCGAAGGACCCGGAGTTCTACGCCTTCTGGCGCAGCCTGCAGGCCTACGACCGGGCACTGGGCAAGAGCGGCGACCTGCTCGTGGTGACGCCCGATGGAGAATTCTTCAAGTATTTGAAGGACCCGGAAAAGAAGAAGTGATGAGTCCCGTTCCAACCCGGCGCAGCCGCGCCTGATCCATCAAGGGTCCCGTGTCAGTCAACTTCTCCGATCTGCTCGCCGCCCTGGGCCTCTTCCTCGTGCTCGAGGGCATTGCTCCGTTCATCAATCCCGGCGGCGTCAAGCGGGGCCTTGCGCGACTGCTGCAGGTTCGCGACCGCGAGTTGCGCATCGCGGGCCTGGGCAGCATGCTCGTCGGGGTGATCATCCTTTTCATCGCTCGCTAGAGGCGCGTGTGGGCAAGTTCGTAGTCATCATCGGCATGCAGTGGGGAGATGAGGGCAAGGGCAAGGTCGTCGACCTGCTCGCCGAGCGCGTCGCGGCTGTCACCCGCTTCCAGGGAGGGCACAATGCCGGCCACACGCTGGTACGGGGTGGGAAGAAGACGGTCCTGTCGCTGATCCCCTCCGGAATCATGCGCGAGAACGTCCGCTGCCTGATCGGCAATGGCGTCGTTCTCTGCCTGGACGCGTTGTTCGCGGAAAGCCGGACCCTCATCGAAGCCGGCGTTCCGGTGTTCGAGCGCCTGAGCATCTCCCCGAGCTGTCCGCTGATTCTTCCTTCGCACATTGCGTTGGATCGCGCGCGGGAACAGGCGAAGGGGGCCAACGCCATCGGCACCACGGGTCGTGGCATCGGTCCCGCTTACGAGGACAAGGCTGCGCGGCGCGCAGTGCGGGTTGCCGATCTGTTCAAGCGCGAGCGTTTCGCAGCGAAGCTGGGTGAGATCCTCGACTTCCACAACTTCGTGCTGCAGCAGTATTTCCGCCAGCCGCCCGTCGATTTTCAGAAGACGCTGGATCAGCAGCTGGCGTATGCGGACCAGCTGGCCCCGCTCATCACCGACGTCACGCTCGCGTTGCACCGCCTGCGCATCGATGGCCAGAACGTGCTCTTCGAGGGAGCACAGGCGGCGATGCTCGACATCGACCTCGGCACTTATCCTTACGTCACGTCGTCCAACACGACAGCGGGGTTCGCAGGGACCGGAACGGGACTGGGGCCGCGCGTTTTCGACGAGGTGATCGGTATCGTCAAGGCGTATACCACGCGCGTGGGGGCCGGACCGTTCCCGACGGAGCTGTTCGATGAGACGGGTGAGCACCTGACGACGGTGGGCCACGAGTTTGGCTCTGTGACCGGGCGCCGGCGCCGTGTCGGTTGGTTCGACACCGTGGCCCTGCGCCGCTCCATCGTTCAGTCGAGCGTTTCGGGTCTGTGTATCACCAAGCTGGACGTACTCGACGCTCTGGACGTGGTTCGCGTGTGCGTAGGATATCGCGTGAACGGACAGATCCTCGCCGAGCCGCCGCTCAGCGTCGACGGTTACGCCGAAGTGGAACCAGTGTACGAGGACCTCCCCGGCTGGCAGGAATCCACGGTCGGAATCACCGAGTACGGCGCTTTGCCGGCGAACGCGCGCAAGTATCTCGAGCGGCTGCAGGTCCTGGCCAACGTTCCGATCAACATGATCTCCACCGGCCCCGACCGCGACCAGACGATTGTGCTGCGCAACCCCTTCGACTGATGTAGCCGTTCTGCTGACGGCTCATTTCTTCGCGCGACTGGCCTCCTACCGTGCCTGCTGCAGGCGCGTGATGCGGGTCAGTGCCGGAGGATGTGAGTAGTAGAACGCCGAGTACACCGGGTCAGGCGTCAGTGTGCTCGCGTTGTCACGGTAGAGCTTCACCAGCGCGGACACGAGCTCACGGGCGTCTGCAGTGCGAGCTGCAAACGCATCCGCCTCGAACTCGTGACGCCGTGACCAGACGGAGGTCAGGGGAGTCAGGAACAGTGTGAATGGAGGCACGGCGAGCAGGAAAAGCAGCAGGGCTGCGTGCGTCGAGGGTGTCGCTACACCGAGGCCGCTGTAGAAGCCTGGCTGGCGGGCCAGCCAGCCCAGCAGCGCAAGTCCGCCGAACGACAACAGGATCGAGACCAGCAGCCGCTTGCGCACGTGCTTGAGGCTGAAGTGTCCGAGCTCGTGCGCCAGCACGGCTTCCACTTCCGCCGGCTGCAGGCGCTCGAGGAGGGTGTCGAAGAACACGATCCGCTTGTTGCGTCCGATACCGGTGAAGTAGGCATTGCCATGCGCGGAGCGGCGCGACCCGTCGACGACGAACACGCCCTTGGACGCGAAGCCGCAGCGCTGCAGCAGCAGCTCGATCCGCTCGCGCAGCGCCGGATCGTTGAGCGGTGTGAACTTGTTGAACAACGGCGCGATGAGCACCGGCCAGGCCCAGCTCATCAGGAGCATCAGGGCGAGCCACAGCCCCCATGCCCACACCCACCAGCTCGCCCCCGCGCGCTGCATGAGCGTGAGCACGATGAGTATTGCGGGTATGCCGATCAGCGCGGCGAGCAGCAGGCTCTTCAGCCGATCCACGATGAACAGTCGCGCGGTGAGGCGGTTGAACCCGAAGCGCGCCTCGAGCCTGAAGGTGCGCCAGAGGGCAAATGGCAGTCCGAGCGCGCCCGTGAGGCACAGCAGCGTGAGGATGACGGCCGTTCCGAGCCAGGGCTGCGACCAGCCGGTCCTGCGCCAGAGGATGTCGATGAAGTCGAGGCCGCCGCCGACCGTCAGAACCAACAGCACCAGCGCATCGAACACCGTCTCGATGCGGCGGAACCGTACAGTCGCGATGGTGTAGTCCGCCGCCTTGGCGTGGTCGGATGAGGAGATCTGCGCGCCGA
Source organism: uncultured Steroidobacteraceae bacterium (assembly GCA_964563075.1). Taxonomy (GTDB): domain Bacteria; phylum Pseudomonadota; class Gammaproteobacteria; order Steroidobacterales; family Steroidobacteraceae; genus 13-2-20CM-66-19. The sequence continues at coordinate 3,988 of CAZLYG010000362.1, forward strand.
AGGGGTCAGGCACACGCGCGCGATGTGAGGCCACTGCCGCGACCTGTCGGCCCGACAGCCATAGCTGCAGCGCCGTACCTGCCACGACGACAAGGACGAAGATGACGGTCAGCCAAGTCATGGTCGGCAGTGTAACGCCCGCGAAGCTCGCCTGCCGTGCCCCGGACGGTTCGGCGCACTGACGGGCCCGGTCGCACGTCGCCGCTGCGCCGTGTACGCGGCTGGCGCCTGCCGCGCGCCCCCGCGGCCCTCAGGTCGCCTGCTGCGGCGGCAGGTCCGTCCCCGGCACCCAGAATCCGTGGATCTGCCCCACCACGCGATAGGGCATTTTCACCAGGGCAATGGGCCCATCCTCGAGATGATCGATGTCGACCACGACGAGATCGGAGCGGCCGCCCTGTCTCAGGTACGAGGCAACGCCGACCAGGTAGCCATCGCCCTCGGGAGCGCCTTTGCGGCGCGGCACGAACGTCGCTTCGGCGAGACTCACGTCCGGTCCGAGAGTGAACTTGCGAACTTTGGCCGTTTGTTGATCGATCACATACCAATAACCGCCGGGCCCCATCGAATTGAAGTAGCCATAGCGGTAATGCATGGTGTGATAGCGATCGTCCTGACGTGACAGCGCTCCGCTGATGTCCGTGTACATCCACTCGTGCGCGTATTCGTGGACCTTCTTCCGCGACAGATCCACCGTCATGCGCATCACGTGACCGACGGCTTTGGCCGGATCGAATTTCTCATGCAGCTGGGGGAAGAACGGAAACTGATTGGACTCGCCGCCATCCATGTCCCAGTAGACTTTCTCGCCATCGCTCCAGTTGCCCATGGTGTGGGTCGCGAAGTAGCTCGGGCCCTTGAACCAGCGGAGGTCTTTCCCGTCGCCGCCGCGGCGCATGATGCCCACATAGGTGGGCAGCGTGGAATCCCACGCGAAATGGGGCCCGCCGTTCCTGATGAGGTCCATGTTGGTGGCGAGCGGCACGGCATAGAACAGGATGTGCTTCTGCGTAACACCGAAGTCATGCATCATCCCGGCGTACGGGACTTTGACCCAGGCCGACCAGTTGACCTTGCCGGTCGTCTTGTCCGCCGAGAACACGAAGACATCGTCCGTTGCCAGGCCCTTTGCCTCGTAGCCGAAGGCGACCAGCTCGCCGGTCTCGGAGTCGATCTTCGGGTGCGCCGTGAATGTCTGACCCTGCAGGCCGCCGCCGAAGGTGTAGTAGTCATCGACCGTGTCGAGCGTATAAGGGTTGAGCACCACCGGCGGGCTGTCCTCCTTCATCGCGAGCAGCTTGCCGTGGTGATAGAAAATCTGTGTGTTGGCCGTGCCGCGGCTGAGCCCCTTGACGCTGGGGTCGTCGGTGAGCGGATTGCGGTACATGCCGAAGAGCGAGCGGCGCGCCGCGTGTTGCGCCTTCCAGCGCTGCGTCCGCACATAGCGGCTGCGGAAGTCGACGTGGCCGTTCTGAATGTGGAACGCCGAGATATGCCCCTCGCCGTCGAAGGCGATGTCGTGCATGTATTTCGCCGGCTTCGGATACTGCGGGTCGGGACCGATGCGATAGAAGGCGCCATCCAGGTCGGCGGGCAGCTTGCCCTCGACCTCACAGTCGTAGAGGGTGTTCTCGGAGCGATAAACGCCCCCGCCAGCGCTGCCGCCGCCGCCAAAGGCGCCGGCTCCCGGGCCGAAGCCGCCTTGAGGAGGGAACAACACCTCCGAGCGGGCAGGCTCGATTCCCGCCAAGCTGGTAGCGATGACGCCGGCGCCAGTCGTGGCGATGCCGGTCATGAAGGCGCGGCGATCGGGGCGGGCGGGCGTATCGCAGGTGGTGTCCT
>CAZLYG010000363.1:0-4831 GCA_964563075.1 uncultured Steroidobacteraceae bacterium
GTTAAACAGGACGGTCTACAGTCGGGGGACAAGTAACGCCACAGCTTTGGCGACAAGGACCGCAGGCCGGGCCTACGAGCGGCTCCTGGAGCTTGTTGACGAACCACTCGATGGCCTGCTCGCTCTCACCGTCCATCGCACGCATCTGACCCTCGTGCCAGTGCAGGATCATCAGGTCGAGGTTGTGCGCTTCGCGATAGTCGCGGATCAGGTCGGCGGCTTCGCCCCAGCATTCGCGGGTGTCCAGGCTACGCCAGCCGCCATTCGGCAGAGCCTGGTCGAAAGAGCTCAGATCCAGGGCGAGCATGGACTCGCGATCGAAGGAGCAGCGGGCATTCGCCGGCTCAGCCGGGGTGCCCACTGAGCTGCGCGCCGCAATCTGCTGGGCGACGCGCTCCCACAAGGGATCGCGTCCCCCGCAGTAGGTGTGACACGGATCGACCTCAATGGTGGGTGCGACGCCGTGGCCCTCGATCGGGGGAAGATCCGGAATACTTCCACCGAAGGCGGCAATCACGACAAAGTAACGGTCGCCGTCGATTCTCGCGGGAACGCCCCCGAGGAAAGCACCGGCCGTCCGCGAGCCTACGAGCACGGCCAGGTGATCCCGGGCCGCCGTGGCCGCGAGCAATTCCTTGCCGCTGCGCACACTGTCATCGATAAGGAAGAACCGGGGGATGCTCATCAGGTAAGCGCTTTGGCGAAGCGGCTGCAGGTAGTCGCCGCTGGTGCCACCGTAACCGCCTCGCAAGTCGAGGACTACCGCGTCCACGCGCTCGGACTCGAACCGCCGCATGGCACTTTGCAGAAGTTTCAGCAGCGGCGCGCGGGCTCCCCACAGGTGAAAATAGCCGATTCGGCGGTCACCCATGCGATTGATTCTGGTGGAAGCGTCTGCAGCAGCGATGAAAGCCTGCATGACGTTTTCCAACCGCGGTGTGAGCGACAGCGTGCGTCTGACCTTTCCATCGGAGGAGATGACCAGACTATTGGCGCCTGCGCCGAAGGCTGCTGGCGAGAATGCCGCACCATTCAGCAGTATCAGCTCATCGCCAGCCACGACGCCTGCGGCAACTGCAGGCGAACCCTCAAGCACGTACGCGGCATACCACTTCGGGCCTTGCTGGCGTGCCCAGATCCCGGAGAACCAGAACGCGTAGTCCGTATCGTTTGCCGAGTAGACGGAGTTGAAGCCCCAGTAGTCGAGATCCGATTTCGTGAACACGGCCGTGTGGCTCGCGTGAAGCTCCGCCAGCAACCCGTTGGCGACGGCGGCAACCTCCTGTTCCGTGCTTGCGCAACGTACCTGTCCACGGTAATACGCAACACGTGCGGGCCAATCCAGGCCCCCGAATGTCTTGTCATAGAAGCGTGCCGCTACCGCACCAACAATGCGATCGAAGTCCGCCTGCGCCGCACAGTCAGCGTCGGCCTGCGGCGAGTGGAGGTACGTCATTGCCACGAGCAGAAAAGCGCAGGCACGTACCAACCTTGCGCATCCCGGCCTAGCCACTGTCGTTTCTACGGAATGCCATAGTTGGCCGGGATCCACACATAGTGTCCCTGTGCCGCTCGTACATGGCCGATCCCGGGGAATGACAGATGGCTCCCGGCAACCCAACAGTCCGCGTCCGCCGCCAGGGCAAGTACACGCAAGCGCTGTTGCGCCGCGGCCCTGGGGTCCGCATCGAACGGGCTCTCGAGCGAGGGGTTCGCGAACTGCAGTGCTCCCATGAGCACCAGATCGCCCATCACAATCAGCCTCTGCCCGCGGCTCTCGAGGACATAGGAAGTGTGGCCGGGAGCGTGCCCGTGGGTAGCCAGTGCGCGGATGCCCGGCGCCAGCTGGACATCCGCCTCGAAGCTGGTGAATTTTCCCGCCCTGATGTACGGCGCGAACCAATCGGACCACAGCGGCGTCCAGCTCCGGGTCCAGGCCGGAGCTTTGTCCGGATGCAGAAAGAGATCCACCTCGGCCTGCGGCGCTCGCAACATTGCGTTGGGAAAGGTGCGCTCGGTCCCACGGGTGAGGCCGCCGACGTGATCGGGACCCAGATGCGTGATGTAGATTTCATCGACCTGCTCGGGGCGGTAACCCGAGGCCTGCAGGTTGGCCAGCAAATGTCCGGTGCCGCGAAATTCCGGCACATTCTCGAGCTTGCCGCCGCTGCCGGTATCGATCAGGACGAGTCGGGTGCCGGTATTGATCAGATAGGCGTTGTACGACATCCCTACCGGATCGCTGAGACCGTTCTCCGCCAACCCCTGCCTGATCTGCTGCGGCGTCGCGCCCGGCAACACGCGCGACGTAGCATACATGACGACGCCATCGTTCAGCGCCGTCACCTCGAAGTCACCAAGCATCATCCGGTAGAAGCCCGGGGCTTGTGCCTTGGCCATCGGGGCGGCGGCCTGCGCGGGCGCCAGATAACTCATGGCCCATGCCAGGGCAGCCAGGCCTGCGAACCGACTTCCGTGTGTCATCCTGTAGCCAAGGATACAGCGGACTCGCCTTCATGGCGCAGAAGAATCCGGAAGGCCAACCCGTGCGTGATCAGCAGCAGCGGCACCACCAGGGTCGGAATGAAGTAGGTGACGCCCAGCTGCCCTGCCATGAGCCCCGTAGCGTTGGCCTGGTAAAACGCGTTGAACAGATCCGCCGCTCCCCACAGGTTGAATATCCACACGACGGCAAGGCCGAAGCCGTATCGCAACGCCGCAAGGGAAAAGAGTGCCAGCACTACGGTGACGAGGTCCCCGTAGGCCGCGGAGTGTGCAAAGGCCGGTGGCAAGTCAGGCGACACGACCCCCGGAACCAGGAAGGCCAGCCCGATGAAGCGAAAGCTGTGAAGGATCAGCAAGGGCCGCAGGGCTTCAGCCCTTGGCAATAGCCGCAGTCTCGGCCAGACATAGCGCTGCGTGAGGATTCCCCAGGCAAGGACGGCGAAGGCGATATTCGCGAAAAAGACGACTTGCGGCGACATGAGTCTCTCCTGAGCGGCCCTGTAGACGCGCGCGGCGCTGCCGGCGCCGCGCAACACCTTGGTACCCATCGGTACCGCATAGGGGCGAGTGTGGTACTATGCGGTACCGAATGTCAAGACCAATGAGGTGACGATGACGAGGGCAGCTTCAGGAGAGCCGCGGGATGCGGGTGAAGAAAGCGACGTGCGCGCACGCATCCTCGATGCCGCCTTCGCCGCATTCATGAAGAGCGGCTATGCGGCCGCCAGCACGCTCGAGATTGCGACCCGCGCGCGGGTTTCCAAACGGGAGCTGTATGCGTTGGTGGGCAACAAGCGGGAAATGCTTGTTGCATGCATCAGTGCGCGCGCCACGCGACTGCGAGTCCCTGCCGATCTCCCCGTGCCGCGCGACCGCGAAACGCTGGCGCACGTGCTGAGCTCCTTCGGGGCGCAACTCCTTCGCGAGATCACCGACCCAGCGGTCATCGCGGTGTTCCGACTGGCGATCGCCGAGGCAGTCCATGCGCCGGAGGTGGCGCAGGCGCTTGACTCCATAGGGCGCGAGGCGAGTCGTAGCGCTTTGCGTCAAGTCGTCACCGGGGCTCAGGCGTCCGGACTTCTCAATGGCCGTCCTGCCGAACTTGCCGAACAGTTCGGCGGGCTGCTGTGGGGCAATCTCATGGTGAGTCTGCTGCTCGGAGTTGCCGATCGGCCAAGCTCACGCGAGGCCGTGGCGCGTGCCCGCGAAGCGACCGCTGCATTCCTGCAACTTCATCCGCTCCCGCCAAAGTGAACTTGGACGCCGACGCCGCGCTTCACCGGGGCACGGCGGTGGTCGACCGGTCTGTCGAATCGCCGCCCGACCCGCGGCTCGCGATGCGACTGCAGGCCACCGGAATGCTTCTGGCGACGAAGAACCCCGCTATCGGGATATCCCCGTAGTGATTGCGCAGGAGCCGCTGACACACCTTGAAATGCTTCCCTTGCGTGAGAACGTCATCGAACAGAACGATCAGCGAGGGTCGCGGCAGCGAGAGCGCATCGTCCACGTAGCAATTGGCAAGCAGATGCCGAAAGGACTGACGCCCGTTCGCTTCGTGGTCTGCCGTCGTGCTGCGCTTCTGCTTGATGAGCTCGCGCACATGCAGCATGGGCTCCGTCCTGCAGACCCTGAGAGTTCTGAGAAGGCGATCGTCGTAATCGGGATCCGCAGGCAGTTTGGAGGTCGGGATGGGCACGATGACGGCCGTTGCGTCGAGGGCACGGAAGTGCCTGGTGAAGGCGGCGGCAATCTCCCGTATCGCCTGTTCCTTGTGTCGCCGCCGCATGGGCGAGTTCCGCAGCGAGCTCGGCTTGATCTTGAAGTTGTAGATCAGGTCGTTCGTAGGTGAGACGTAACCTGCTCCCGGAGCATACTCGCCGAGGTAGTACACCCTGTCCTCGGGTCGCAGGAGCTTGTGAGACGCACACGTGAGAGCGTCGATCTGCGTGAGCCGCTCCGGCAACACGCCCTGCGCGAGGTCCACGGCAGCCTTGGCGAACGGGTCATCCATGAGTTCAGGCCATGCAGTCCTGTACCTGTTGTACAGCCGCAGCTGCCACAACGCCAGGACGTGAATTTCAGGTAATCCGGCATTTTCCGAGGCCGGCGTATTGCGCGGTGGCGATCGTCGGGCCGCGGTCAGCGACTCATCTCGCGAAAAAACGCACCACGAAAGCTGCGGCTCAGAGTGACTTCAGCACCATTGGCAAGCTTGACGATGTAGTCCCCGTGAAACAGCGGGTGGAGCCCTCGTACGGCCGCCTTGCGCACCAGAGTAGAACGGTGCGTGCGCACGAATTCGCGGGGATCCAGGGCATCCTCG
>CAZLYG010000363.1:4841-5810 GCA_964563075.1 uncultured Steroidobacteraceae bacterium
ATGTGCGACCTGCCGGCCGTATGAATGACCACGTATTTGTTCGCTGCCTCGATCCAGACGATCTCCTCGACAGGCAGGAACTCGATGCGCTCGTCACTGCGGATGGACAGTCTGGAGAGCCATTGATTCCGACCGCCGCCCGAGTCCGCCGAGCTCAGGTGGCGCAACGCCCGCTCGACTGCCACCAGCAGCCGGTCCTTGTCGAACGGCTTGCAGATATAGTCGACGGCTTCGATTTCGAAAGCGCGCACCGCATACTCGCTGTAGCCAGTGACGAAAACGAATAGCGGCGCGCGCGCTCCGGCGACCTGCTCGAGCATGCCGAACCCGTCGACATCGGGCATCTGAATATCGACGAACACAAGGTCCGGCGACAGCTCGAGAATCTGCTCACTCCCGCGAGCGCCATTCGAGCTCTCGCCGACGACCTCAACCTGCGGCTCACCCTCGAGGAGCTCACGCAAGTACCGGCGCGCCGGCGACTCGTCATCGACGATGAGCACGCGGGCCGGACCTGGCACTGCTTGCGCGTTGTGTTTTGATGCGCTCTGCATGATAGTCCCCGGCTCCGCGGCTCACTCACACGGAGCCCATAGTCGCCCGCGTCCGATGATTCCCTGCGTCGAGCTCACTGGCTGTGCACAGGTTCTCAGGCCGTACCGTCCGCTCTTCGGATGCGTCCCAGTACGGAATCGATATTGCGATCTGAGCGCCCCCTTCCGGCCGGTGCGAGAACTGCACGGCATGACGGTTTCCGTAGTAAATCCGCAGGCGGTTCATCGTATTGGTCAGGCCTACACCGTAGCGGGGCGGCGCGCAGGCGGGTTCGGTGGGCGGACCGTCGTTGCGAATCAGGATTTCGAGCGTCTGTGCCTTGCGGGCTGCCCGGAAATGAATCTCGCAGGGAGTCGCCATCCGCGCCGCGCCATGGCGTATGGCATTCTCGAATAGAAGCTTTAAGCTGCTTGC
>CAZLYG010000364.1:0-5793 GCA_964563075.1 uncultured Steroidobacteraceae bacterium
CTCGGCCATGAGATTGACGTCTCTCATGGGGTCCGGGCCCGGCGGCCGCGGCGGTCCTGAGCGGGCCGCGGACGGCGGCTCACCTTGCGCGGCGAGTACAGCCGCCGCCGCAGCGCGAAACCGGTCGCTGAAATCCGGGCCGAGTGAGAGGTGCTCGTGAAACAGGGTGGCGCCGCCTGCGAGCTCTTCGGGCACATAGTCCTTGAAGAGCGTCCGGATGACCGCGCCCTTTGGGAAGGGGGGCTCTGCAAGCGCGCGCATCGGGGCCGTCACCATCGCCGCGGTACCCAACCCAAGAAATTCCAGTGTCTGTCGGCGCGTCAAGATCGCCATCGAAACCTCACAGTTCAGAGCCGCGTATGTATGCGTGCACACTCGCCGGCGCCCGGGCGCGACGTGCTCTGGACTGCAGTGTAGCGTGAAATCGAGGCGATGCACGGAGGCCGCGCCGTGCGTCAGATCCATTTGAACGCCTTGGCAATGACCCACAACAGCCCCGCAGACATGAGCATGTACCACACACGCTCCACGAAACGGGCGACCTTCAATTCCCCAATCGCCTTGAGGAGATCGTCGATCTTTCCAGTCAGCTTCCCGTCGAGAGCTTCCAGCTTGCCCGTCAGGCGCTGATCGACCTCCTTGATCTGAGTTGTGAGCTTCTCGTCAAGAGACTCGATTTTGCTCGTCAGGCGCTGGTCCACTTCCTTGATCTGGGTTGTGAGCTTCTCGTCAAGAGACTCGATTTTGCTCGTCAGGCGCTGATCGACCTCCTTGATCTGCGCCGTCAATCGCAGGTCCATCTCCCCGAGCTTTCCCTTGATTTCGGTGACATCCGCCTGAATGTGCTCCACATGCACCTCGAGCCGTTCGAGGCGTTGTTCGACTGTCTTTTCCACGTCCAATCTCCACGCCGGTGTTGCCATGGCTTCCCATCCCGATCGCCGCCGCGATCCGTCTTTGATGGATATAGTACTCGGGTGGCGGGTGCGGAAGCTGCGGACAGCTGTCGGAATTTTCGGCGGGCACCCCTATCTCGAACGGGCGCGACAGGCGATGATAGGCCGCAGCAACACAAGGAGACTCAAGCGATGCGACTTTCTGCAACTACCGCGTTCAAGGCCTCGGGCCGTTGGCTGCCGGGTCTGGCAGGCATCCTGCTGGTCGCCTCGGGGCCTGCTCTGGCAGAGCATCCGGTGATGACCCTGAACACGCTGCTCGATCGTGCCTATATCGAGGACATGCTCGTCGACTACTACGGCCAGCTCGGCTCCGGGCGCAGCGACTTCGGTAGCTTCTACGTTCCTGACGGCATCCTGGATGTCAACGGCATCGTTGCACAAGGTCAGAAGCCGATCGAGGATCTCTACAGGAAAATCGGGCAGCAGCAGCCCGCACCGAAAGGGACGTTTCGCATGCTCCTCACCAACCCGAAAATCGTCGTGAACGGCGACGCCGCCACGGCGGATGTCATCTGGACGGGCGTCATCTCGGAGACCAAGGAAGCAACCCCGAAATTCGTCGAGCAGGGGCGCGAGCACGATGAGCTCGTCAAGCGTGATGGCAAGTGGTACTTCAAGCACCGCTACATCACCAGCGATGGCGGCCTGACCCCGATGTTCGAGAAGACGTACCAGAAGCGATAGCACCTTCCCGCCCGGGGCGCTGGCCTGCAGCCCTTGGCTCGCAGGCGCGCGGAGTGTCAGCATGTCCGCAAGGTCAGGATGGATCATCGTTGCGGCCGGACTCGCTCCGGCCGTGCTTCATGCAGCCTCCTGCGAGAGCCTCGCGGGGCTGAGCACGCCCGCGGCGGGCATCACTCTCGCGAAGTCCATGCAGGCGGGCCCATTCGCCCCTCCGGTCGGATCGCGCGCGTTATCAGACCTGCCGGCCTTCTGTCGGGTGGCCGTGACGCTCCGTCCCACTCCTGACTCCGACATCCGCGCGGAGATCTGGCTGCCGGCGTCAGGATGGAATGGAAAGCTGCTCGCAGTGGGCAGCGGAGGTTGGGGAGGAGCCATCGGTTACGGCGCACTCGCCGACGGGTTGCGGCGAGGCTATGCCACGGTAGCGAGCGACGATGGTCATGAAAGCGAGGGAGCGTCGTTCCTGGTCGGACACCCGCAGAAGCTCATCGATTTCGCCTACCGCGCCGAGCACGACATGACCCTCGAGGCGAAGTCGCTCGTGAAGGCGTTCTACGCCCATGAGCCGCGCCACAGTTACTGGGACGGCTGCTCCGGTGGCGGGCGCGAGGGGCTGCTCCAGGCTGCCAGGTATCCCGACGAGTTCGATGGCGTGGTTGCGGGAGATCCCGCCGATGTGCGGCGCAACGCATGGGCGCTGTCGCTGGCCGTGAAGACGTTCAAGGACCCACAGTCGCGCATACCGCCCGAGAAGTACCCGATGATCCATCAGGCGGTCCTGGCGGCCTGCGACGCGCAGGACGGACTGAAGGACGGGCTCATCAGCGAGCCCGATCGCTGCCACGTTGACTTCAAGGTGTTGGAGTGCAAGGGAGCGGAGGGTCCCTCCTGCCTCACGCCGCCTCAGGTGCAGAGTGCCCAGGCCATCGTCAGCCCCGCGAAAACCTCTCACGGCGACGTGCTTTTCCCGCGCCTCGAGCCCGGCACGGAGCTGCGTTGGGCGCGGCTGGCCGGCGGGCCGGAGCCGGCAGAGCTGTTCCTCGATCAATTCCGCTATCTGGTGTATCCGGATGCTCATTGGGATTGGCGCTCGTTCGACCTCGACCGCGACGCCGCCAAGGCCCACGCGATCAACAAGGACGTCCTGGAGCTCAATCCGAATCTGGCGGCTTTCGCACAGCATGGCGGCAAGCTGCTCATCTATCACGGCTGGGCGGATCAGCAGGTCGCTCCAGGGGCCAGCATCGAGTTCTATCAGTCGGCGGTGCGCCTCGGGCCCCGGCCGGCCGACGCTTGGATCCGCTTATTCATGGTCCCGGGAATGGCACACTGCGCCGGCGGGGAAGGCCCCAACGAGTTCGATGCGCTCGGTGCGATGGAGCATTGGGTGGAGCAGGATACCCCTCCGGCGCAGATCGTCGCCTCGCATCGCACGGCGGGGCAGATCGATCGCACGCGACCGTTGTGTCCTTATCCGCAGGTCGCGCGCTACAAAGGCAGTGGCAGTATCGAACAGGCGGCCAACTTCGCCTGCCGCTAGGCGGGCAGCCGCCGCGAAGTTCCACACGAGGGCGCGTCTCGGCGGGTCTCACAGTACGGGGCCCCGTGAGCGGGCGGCCGAAGCCGCCCGCTGCGTGGAGATGGTGAGTGCCGGGACTTTAGAACAGAGCCGGGTATTTAGAACTTGTACCGCACGCCCAGCGTGTAGCGACGTCCGATCCAGTCGTACAGCTGGTAGTTCCACTCGGCCGATCCAGTGCGTCCATACGCAGCCGGCGTCTGCGGCGGAGCGCGGTCGAGCACATTGTTGACCTCGCTGTAGATGCTCAGATCGCCCGCGACGGGAACCTGCCAGGAGAGGTTCAAGTCCAGGTAGAAAATCCCGCCCACTTCGTTGTTGTTGATCGTCTGCACACCCGGGATCGCTACACTGCTCTGCAGCAGCGTGTGATCGAGGATGCCGTGCGAGATGTATCGACCTTGCGCGAAGAACGAATAGGGTCCGTTGTTGTACGTGAGGTTCAGCGTGTACTTCTGCTTCGGCAGGCTGCGGGCCGTCCCGACCTGGCCCGCCCACTCGTCGTACGTGCCGAACTGGGTGAGCGTGGCGTTCTTGATCAGGTCCGTGAAATACAAGCGGGCCGTGATGTCCTCCGGGCCGCCGCCGAGCACATGGATGTCATGACGATAGGAGGTCTCGACGTCCACGCCCGACACGAACGCCTGGGCGAAATTGATGAAGTACTGGTCCACCTCGACGATGTTGTTGCCCGCATCGAGCTTGACGAGAGCCTGGTACTGCGGATCGCCGGCGAATGCGGCATTGACGATCTGCTGCGGCGTCGGCTTGTCGATCGCATCCGCGATGCTGATGCTGTACCAGTCCACGGACGCGGAGAAGCCGCGCAGGAAGGTGGGCGTGAGCACGAAGCCTGCCGTCCAGGTGTCGGCTTTCTCCGGCAACAGATTCGGGTTGCCGCCGGAGAAGCTGGCGCCCGACTGCGTCGTGGGCTGGCCATTGGTGAGCACGTACGGGTTGTTCACGGTCACGCCACCGCGTGTCGTGTCGAACCGTTCCTCGAGCGATGCAGCGCGAACGTCCCGAGAGCGCGTTGCTCGCAACCGGATGGTGTCGTTGATGGCCCAGTCGCCGCCCACCTTCCATGCCCAGACGTTACCGGAGCCGGAGTAGTTGGCCCAGCGGCCGGCGATGTCCGTGGAGAGGGTCTCCATGAATGGCAGGTCCTTCACCAGCGGCAGGTTGAGCTCCGCGAAGCCCTCTTTCACCTTGGTGTCGCCGCTGAAGGTGCGCTCGGAGCTGAACATGATCGTGCTGGAGTTGGCATCGCCAAGGAACCCGGTGGGCACGTAGTACAGGCCGGGGATTCCGCCAGTCGGTGTACCGGCCGCATTCGGCACGGTCGGCGCTCCGGCGGGCCACGGGGCGGTGTAGCCGTACTGGTTGATGTAGAAGCCCTGCGGGATGACACCGCGGAAGTAGGTCGGGTTGGTCGGGATGGTGTTACCGATCAGCTGGCCGTTGAGGAACGCCGGATACTCGTTCGCCGGGTTCGGTGTCGTCTGCAGGATCGACTCCTTGCGCCAGGAGGCGCCGATCGCCGCGCTGATCGGGCCGGCCCAGCCCTCGAACAGCTTGCCGTTGGCGCTGATCTCGCCATTCTGCAGGGTGTAGTACTGCTCGGCCGTCTTCTGCGGACCGCTCACGTAGGCCGCTGCCTGCGGCGAGATGTTGGTCCAACCGCCGAACAGGTTGATCGGCACGCAGTCCTGGAAACTCTTATAGTACGTCGGGTCGAAGGCCGGCGAGGCGACGCGGCAGATCGGGTTGCCGCCCGTGGCATTCGGGTTGGTCGGAGTAGCGTTGGAGTCCACCGCGTCCGCAGCGAAGAACAGGCGGTCGACGCGCGTTCCATTGTTGTCGATGTAGTTCTCGCGCGTGGTCCCGTAGTTGTAGTACCCGTCGAGTTTCCAGTCACCGAAGATCTGTGACTTGAAACCGAGCGTGCCCTGGTGGGTGATGTTCTCGGTGATCTGGCGCGTTTCTCCGAGCGGGTTCCCCGGCACGTTGTTCAGATAGACCCCGTCGGTGAAGTACTGCGCCGCCAGCAGGTCCTTGCCGGGGTAGACGTAGCGGTAGCCGGCACCGGGACCGCCCGCCGCCGCCGACAGCGGTCCGGTAGTGTTCGGATTGGCGGCAATCAGGGCGTTCTGGATCGTGGTGCGCTCGCCCGGGGTCAGGAATGGGTTGTTGACGTCGACGGGAAGCGCCCAGGAAGCGAGCAATGCCGCCGATTGCCAGCGGATATTCGCCTGGTCGTCGGACCACATCCCCTGCGCGTACAGCTGCGTTTTGTCGTTGACGTCGAAGGTGAGGTGCACGAAGGCGTTGGCGCGCTTGTATCCGGCGGCGACCTCGTCCATCGAGTTCACGCTGTAGTTCTCATTGGCGGTCGCCAGGCAGTTGCACGAGTCGCCGGTAGCGCCCAGCACGCCGGTCAGGGGCGGCAGCAAGGACTTGCCGTCGGTGCTGAACTGGTAGCCGTTGACCGCCGGCACACCGCTGATCGTGCCGTTGTAGCTGAAATTGGTCGGAGCGACGTAAGGTGCGATGACCCAGGTCGGTCCGCCC
>CAZLYG010000365.1:0-5760 GCA_964563075.1 uncultured Steroidobacteraceae bacterium
GCCCTAGCATGGCAGAAATTCGGCCGCGCTGGGCACAGGAGGCCGGGTGCAGTAAACTTCAGCTGCAGAAAAACAAGAACGAGTGCGCGACGCTCGACCCAACCATGTGGAAAAACATCCTGATCCTGTTGCTGCTTGGAGTGCTCGTCTGCCTGTGGAGTGATCTGGTGCGCTTCTTCGAGCGAGTGGCGATGCGCGACGTCGTCATGCTGCTGCTCGTCCTCGGCACCATCGGCGCAGTCACTTTCATCGGGCACGTCGTCCGGCGGCTCTAGGTTCCTTCACGAGCGAGTCTGCCGCGCAGGGCGGCCACACAGACAATCCGCGGATCCTTCGGTGGCGGCGGCGGACCCTCCTACTATGGGTATCTTACTTAAAGGTATATACTGCCAGACATCTACCTCAAGTAGCAGCTGTGGCGCGAATAATGGTCCCGGGTTTTCGTTGTGAGAGGTGCTCGCACACGTGGGCACCGCGCAATCACGACCAAGTACCCATCGTCTGCCCTGCCTGCAAGAGTCCGTACTGGAACAAGCCGCGGCAGGAGCGTAAGTCGTCCAAAGCAAAAGGAAGCTCGGCCCGTGCGTAGGATGGATGCTCGCGGAGCCTCGGCGAGTCGTGGTGAGTCGACACAGAGTGGGCGCGCGAAGGCCAGGCGTGCGCCCCCGGTCAATCGCCTGAACGACCTGACCGCCAAGGAATGGATTCCGGAGACGGTGTCTGTCTGGACTCAGCGAGGCCTCGGGCGAGGACACGAGCACGCCCAGATCGAACGCCAGCACCCTGCGCCGTTCTCGTTCCAGGACGTTGCTCGCCTGATCCGCTTCTTCACCAAATCCGGTGAGACCGTTCTGGATCCGTTCGTCGGAGTCGGTTCGACGCTCAAGGCGGCGGCCATGGAGGGGCGCAAGGGTGTTGGAATCGAGCTGAACGCAAAATATGCCAAGCTGGCGCGGTTGCGGCTCAAGACGGAGCTCGCGGGCGGCGCGGGCGACGGGCAGGACGTCGTGCGCGGTGACGCGAGAGCGATCATCCCCGGGCTGGCGGCGAATTCCATCAAGCTCGTGGTCACCAGTCCGCCTTACTGGAACATTCTGCACAAGCAGGATCACAAGGCCCGCCAGGAACGGGTCGCTCACGGGCTGGATACCCGTTACAGCGACGATCCGGCCGATCTCGGCAACATAGAAACGTATCAGAGTTTCCTCAGCGCCATCGCCGACACGCTGGCGCTCACTCGTAGCTGCCTGGTCGACGGCGGCCACCTCTGCATCATCGTGGGCGACTTTCGGCACAAGGCGCGCTACTACATGCTGCACGCGGACATTGCGCGTGAGATGGAGGCCCGAGGCTTTGCGCTCAAGGGGATCAAGATCCTCTACCAGCGGCACAAACGTGTTTTTCCGTATGGGTTTCCGTACGCTTATGTGCCGAACCTGCATCACCAGTACATCGTTATTCTGGCGAAATGAGCGACGCCGACACAGTTCAGCAGGGCGATGCGGTGGCTTTCCTGAAGTCACTTCCGGATGACTCCGTGGATCTCATCATCGCCGATCCTCCCTACAGTCTCGACAAGGATCGTGAATTCGGCGCGGGCGCGTTTTTCGACAGCCGTGACGAATGGCTCGCGTGGTGCAAGGTCTGGCTGCTCGAGGCCAAGCGCGTGCTGCGCGAGACGGGCAATCTGTTTGTCTATGCGATTCATCACCACTCCTGCTTTCTCCAGGCCTATCTGTACGAGATAGAGCTCGTCTACCGCCGCCAGATCATCTGGTATTACGAAAACGGGTGGTCCAAGTACCGCAACGGGCCCGCGTGTCACTACGAGCCGATCCTGTGGTTTGCACGGCGCAGCACCTCCACGTTTCACGTCATTCGCGAGCCGTACAAGAGCGAGGCGCGCCTGCGGCATGCCATCACGAAGAACGGCAAAGTCTGGACCCCGCACCCTGACGGCCGGCAGGCCGGGGATGTGTGGCGATTTCCGACGCTCGCAGGCCGACGCTTCGCCGCCGAGCGTACGGACCATCCCACCCAGAAGCCGCTCGCGTTGTCGAGGCGGTTGGTTGAGCATTTCTCCAATCCCGGCGATCTGGTTGTTGTACCGTTCGTCGGTTCAGGGTCGGAGTGTGTCGCCGCCATCGAGTGTGGACGCCGGGTTGTCGGCAGCGAGATCAATCCTGCGTACGTCGAGATCGCACGCCAGCGCATAGCGGCTGCTTCACCGCAGCTTTCCCAGCCAGCGTCGCAGAATGCTTGCGGCTAAGTCGTCCCACGCGAATCCGCCATTCTCCGTCGCCCAGATCACGCCAATTTCCGCCTCGGTGTTCAGCCACGCGCGGTGAGCCTCACTGATCGCCCGCTCGAAACAGGCGATTTTGCGTATAGCGTTCTTTTCAATGATGGGCGCCGCTGCAAACGCCTCGTAGTAGAGAAGCTGGCTGAGCGCATCCCTGACCCGCAGGCGCTCGTCATCGTCCGTGCCATCCAGAGTCTTGACCTCTACGAGGATGCCGACAGAGTCGATAAGAGCCAGGACGTCGAAAGGATCTTCATGCAACTGGCCACCACACGCAGCGAGCCGTCTGGCGAGGGCCTGGACAAGCAGATTGTGCCGGCGAAGACGATCCAGGCGGAGACGCGCTGCCGCAGCGGCTGCGACGGGATCGGCTGAAGGCGGAGTTGGCGGCACCTCGTCGGATCGCTCGGCGGTTCCCGCACGGCCGATCGTTTCGGGTGTCACCCAGCGCGAAGTTCGAGGAGCCCGCGAGCTCGACCCGGGTGGGCGGGCAACCGGCGCGCTCTCCAGCCCATCGGGCACATCTGCCTTGCCCGGGGCATCGGCAAGGCGATAGGTCTTTACACGGTCTCTGACATTCACCGTGACGTCGCCGAGTTGCTCGGCAAGAGAGGGCAGCACCTTTTTCGCGTTGTCCCAGTTCGATTGGCTGACTCCGATCCGGGTTCGGATGGCTTCCTCGTCGTAGTCGGCCAGTGCCGCAATGCGCTCCAATTCGGCCGCAGTGTCGTTGCGTGCTTCCAGTGCCAGGGCGCATTTGGCGCGCGTGATTCCCGGCTTGCGGCCCACGAGGCGCAGGAGGACCTGATAAGGGTGCGATTCCTCAGTTGCGCCGCCGCCGTGAGCGACATTTCGGATGATGCGGCGCCAGAAGTCGATCTGCTCGTGGTCGAGCGCAGCTCCAGCGAAATGCGCAGCTTGACGCCCCGTCGGCGTCACAATGACTCGGGAGCCGGAGTCATCGATGAACCCGAACAGGCGGTAGAGCTCGCGCAGGCCGCGTGCGGTGGTACGGAGGCTCTGGTTGCTCGGGCTCTTGCTGCGCTGCAATTCGAGGTACGCATCGATCGGCATGGGCGAGTGCCCCGTGCCCGCAACACCGGCGCGAACCAACTCCGCACCGAGCACGCCGTCGTTGGCTGCGTCCTGTCCGCGATCCAGGACACGCACCAGTGCCTGCATGCCCGTAGCGAGCTTGCGAAGGTCGGCGACTTGGTTTGGAAATCCCTTCACTTTGTTTGTTCTTGAGCGCTGGTGAGTCCGGCCAGTGCTCGAGGCGCATTCTACTCGCGGCGGCGCAAGCGCGCGTGCCCACTACAAGTCGCCTATGGTGGAGATTGCCTCCTGCGCTCCAGGTGCTCCTCCAGGCGCTCGCTGATTCGCAGGCGTTCCATGATGAGGAGCGCGGCGCCGAGGGCGACGCACATGATCCCCGACCAGACGAGCAAATAGAGGAGAGCCGTTACCGGCACACCTGGCCCCGGGCGCACCCCCGGCTCAGCCCCGATGGTCAGGCGGAGGGGCAATCTGAAAGCGCTGTCCGCGGGAGCCCATCCGGGTGCGTCGATGCGGATGGCATAACCGGGGCCGGGCCAAGCCCGAAAAGTACCGATTTCCGCTCGGAGCCCGTGTCCCACGGAAACGTCGCGGCACCACGGTCCGGTGAAGCTCGTGTGATGTGCGATAACGCGCCCGAAGTGAAGCACCGACCATACGACGCCGTTCGGGAAGGGTTGTCCACAGCGCTGCACGAACTTGGAGCGATCGAGGTCCGCTGTGGCTACACGCGTGTCCGGTACTTCGAGGCCGACCGCGTAGCCGCTCATGCGCCAGGTGATCCAGAACGGCTCGGTCTGGAAATGCCCGTCAATCCACTTGCCGGGCAGCTCCTGAAGCGGCTGATAGACCAGATCACTTGAAGCGAGCGCGCACAGGAATACGGCTGCCGCGGCGAACAGCGCAACGACACCGGCACAAAGGATACGTCGGCCCTGTGAGCTCGTGCGCCGCGAAAATAGCCCGGTGATCCGCATGCCCCACCCTTGGCCTCGAGGTCAACCTCTCACATTTCGTACTGCCAGCTCCACCCATTCCAGCTGGCCGCCGGCCACGATGTCAACGCTTTCGCCGCGTTGCAGTCGCACAGCGCTCCAACGCCTCAGCTCCTGGCCACGGGCGCTCCCTTGACCCTCGGTGACGAACAGGAGCCTCAGACCGTCGCTGGGGGCGAGGCCGTGTCGTGCACCGGGTTCGAGGTGCCACGCGTTGATCGCCAACCCGCGATGCGGAAAAACGCCTATCTGCTTGAGCGCCACACCGGGCTCCGTGGCAGGGGCCCAGGCCAACGCCTCGGGGCGCATGACGATGGGCGTCTTGTACGCCGGCGGCGCATAGGACAGCTCCCCTCCCATGACGTGCAGCCAGATGGCTTCGTAGGCATCCCAGTTCCTGCGCCCTTCCGTCACCTCGCGCGTATAGACGCCGCCTTCGAATCGCCCATGCCTGGCCAGCTCCTCGCGCGCCTGGTTGAGGCGGTCGACTCCGATGAATCCTTGACCGCTGGCCCCTCCGAACTGCAACAGCACGACGATGCGGTCATCGCCGCCTTCCTGCGGGCCGTAATGCGCGCTCTCGGGGAAGTACGCGATTTCGCCCCCTTCCACGAACAACCCTTTGGCAATGGGAATCCTGCCCTCCAGGCAGAATCGGATCTGATCCCACGGATGGCGATGGCGGGGCGAGAAGTAGCTGCTGGGCTCCTTCGCCATGACCAGCATGTAATTGTCGGGGCTGCCTTCCTGTCCTTCGAACAGCCTCTTGTGCGCAACTTCGCCGCCTGCACGGTGCGCGACCAGGCTCTCACCCCAGGGCATCTCGCCGGCATGAACGATGTCCATCGGTCAGCTCCTCGCGGCCGCTGCTTCGCGCGCAGCGATGCGCCCGAAAGTCAACGCACGCAACACTGACGTACCGGCGGGGTAGGAGTTGTAGTAGATCCCGGTGACTTCACCTGCCGCATACAAGCGGTCGATCGGCGTGCCATCACTGCGCACCACCCGCGCTCGTGCATCGCCGCGCAGGCCGCCGAACGTAAAGGTAATGGCGCACGTCAACGGATAGCCTATGAAGGGCCCATGGCGTATCGGAGTCGCCCAGTTCGACTTGGGCGGCGTGATGCCGACCGTTGCCTTGCCGTCGCGAAGCCTGCGGTCGGTCTCGCCGGGGCCGATTGCAGCGTTGTACTCGTTCACCGTTGCAGTGAGCGCGGCGCCGTTCAGGCCGAGGCCCTTGGCGAGCGCGTCAATCGTGTCCGCCTCGACCGGAGGCTGGTCCGTCAGGATGATGTTGGCAACATTCGGCCAGCTCAGGATCGCCTTCTCGGCGATGAGGTACGCCTCCTGCTGCTGATGCGCCCAGATCTCATAGGCGAGCTGCTCGAAAGTGGCGTCGAAACTGTC
>CAZLYG010000366.1:0-5756 GCA_964563075.1 uncultured Steroidobacteraceae bacterium
ACGCTCTCATGAAGGCGTACCGGTCCAAGAAACCCCCAAGCCGCCGCTCGTTGTCGTTTCCCCATAGCCTATCCCAGGGTCTGCCCCTTTGTAAGACGAGGCGATCGGGTGAACGTCAGGCGGTGTGCTGCCTGACGTTTTCGGAGCTCGCGCGTCTGCTGATCTAGCGGTGCACTCCGCGGGGGATACAACGACAATGAGCCAGACAGCACTCCGACAAGCGCCGGCCTCGCCAGCGACCCTCTCACCAGCCGCCGTCCAGGCCAGACCACGGGAGGTCATCGCCGCGGCCGCCGCTCCGCCCAATGCGCTGCTCTGGGAGCTCCTCGTCACGGACGGGCACGTACGGGCCGCCAGGCTGCGCCGGATTCAGCCGTGGCTCATAGCTACCGGACTGCTGTGTATCTGGGCCGGATTCCGGGTGGCTCACCTGGCCCCTGCGCTTCAGCCGCAAACCTCGGTGGCGATGCGCATCCAGCAGCGGCTGACGGAGATCCAGGCGCGTGAGGCTATCGCATTCACGGCGTTGTCCAGAGCACCCGTACGGCCGGACCAGCCCGATCGATTGGCGCCGGTCAGCCAGATTCCGCAGGTCGTGCAGGCGCTGCTGACCTCCCTGAACGACTCGGGCAGTTTGCCCGAGCAGTCCGTGAAGCTGGGTAAGCTCGGCACGGAGGCTTTCTGGGCGGGCACTTGGCCCACGGAGCAGGTGAGTTACGTCAAGTCCGGACGTACCTATCTGCTGGGCGCCTATGCGCATGTTGGCCCCAGCACATCGGTACAGCCGGTGCGCTGGCTGGGCGTGCTGAAGAACATCGATGGCAAGTGGCAATACGCCTCCCTGGCAGGGGTCGGAACCTATCTGCCTGCAGGCCTGCCGAGCACCTCGGCGCAATCGATAAGCCTCTCTCTCGAGCCCTTCCTCCCGCCGCTGCCCAGGAGCGAGTCCTCACGTCGCTAGCGCTTCCGACACCAACGAGACACCTACCATGACCGACCTTCTGCAAATCCTGCCGAATGCCCTCGGCGCCGGCCTCGCGGGACTGTTTGGGCTCATCTTGACAGTTGCCATTGTCGCCGGCCTGGCACTGGTGATCCGTTCCAACTTTCCACGGCTGTGGCGGCTCATCCTCCAGGCCGTCAATCTGATTCCCGCCGCCATCCTGGCGATGATCGGGGTATTCGCGATTCCGCTGTGGTGGCTGATGAGCAGAGTCGTTGGCGCACTGCAGAAGGTGCTGCCCGTCGAGAGTGGATTTGCAAACCTGATCGAGCGCTGCGCTCAGTGGGGAGTATCCAGCGATCCCAGCACGAACGTTGCAGCGCGCAATCCTTTTCCGGGCATGCTGGTCGCCGGGCTGCGGCGCCAGGCGGCCGAGTACCTCTGGCCGGAGCCGCTGTTTCCCGACCTGTACCGCGCGGTCCCCGATGATGTCGTGCGTCCTCCCTATGACGATGGGCGTCTGGTCGGGGGCACCCGGTTGACGTGGCTGGCCGATCGGCACATGACGGCCGCCGCCCTGAAGTCCGCCATCCGCGTCGCGCTGACCATGGCTGTGCTGGCCTTCGTCGTCATCACGGTGTGGCACCTGTTCTCGATCTACGACGTCATCAAGCAAGTAGCCACTGAGCTGCGCGGTGGCGGCGTGCAGGCGGAGCAATGGCCGGGGCAGGCGGTCACGAAAGTACCGACCTGGTGGGTGCTCAGCTCAGGCTTCGTGGTCATCGGACAGGCGTTCGTTCGCACGCTCGGTGACCTTGTCACATTCATGCCCGGAACCGCGCTCGTCTGCGCAGGGCTCGGGCTGCTCGCGATGCTCATGCTGTTGCACAACTGGCATCGGCAGAAGAGCGCTCCCTACGAGTGGCAGTCGAAGGATGCCGATGTCCGCTGGGCGGCACGGATCGAAACCCGCAATCTCGTACGCAAGACCTACCGCCAGCAGGTACTGCAGGCCACCGAGTACCTCCGCAATCAACCCTGCTTCCTGGTGGGTCATGCTTCGGGAATTCTGCGCACGCGCGGCGATCTGGCAGCGCCCATGCCCGGGCAGCCTCTGCGGGTCGATCAGGAGTCGCTCTTCCAGCACATGCTCGTCTTCGGCGGCACCGGCGAAGGCAAGACGACCGCGCTGCTCAAACCGCTCATCCGACAGCTGCTGCGCCAGAAGAGTTACGGGATGTATGTCTGCGATGCCAAGGGTGTGCTGTGGAACGATGTCGCCGCGGTAGCGCGCCAGGAGCGGCCGGGCGTTGAAGCCGTGATCGTCGGCACCGGTGCCAACCAGTTCGGTGTGGACCTGCTCTCGGGGCTGACCCCGACGCAGGTGGCGGGCACGTTGCGTTCGGTGATGACGCAATTGTCCGGCGGCTCGAGCGGGGATTCCTTCTGGCCCGACATGGCAGCCACCGTGCTGCGCAATGTGTTGAGCGTCGCCCGCGCCTACTCGTACACCGAGCAGGGCAAGGCGGCGGCCCGCAAGGATGGGGCGGCGCCCTACAGCCTCTGGTGGGCTTATCAGGCGCTGCTGCGTCCCGAGCTGCTGGCCGAGGCGATGAGCAGCATCAGTGATTGGGTGACGAAGGCCACGGACAGGATTCGCAGCGCCGTTTCCGCCGCCGAAGTGGAGCCCATCAAGCCGCTCTACGTGGCGATGACGAGCCGCGAGGTCTACGACAGCATCACCTATCTGGGCTCTACCTGGCGCGACATGGCGAAGGAGACCAAATCGGGAATCGTTGCGAACGTTACACAGCTGCTCGACGGTTTCGCCGGCGCCAACGTGCTGCGCGAGCGTTTCGCCAGCGGCGCCAGCGCCCAGACGATCTCGATAGCGGAGGCGCTCAACGGCAAGGTGGTCCTCAACGCACTCTCATCCATCGAGGACGGATTGCCGGCGCGCATTGTCAATGTCCTGTTGAAGACCAACCTGTATCGCGAAGCCCGGCGGCGCGAGGCCGCCTATCGCCAGGGAACCAACAAGGTGAAGCCTCAGGACCAACCCTGCATGGTCGTGATGGACGAAGTGCAGGAAATCGTCACCGCCGACGTGACCTCCGGACTGAGCGACGCAACGTTCTGGAACGTGGCGCGCTCCACGGGAGTGGCCGGCATTTTCGCCACTCAGACCGTTGCCGGCCTGTACCAGGCGATCGGCCGCGACGCCGCGACCAACTTCATGCAGCAGGCCCGCTCGAAGGTGTTCTTCCGCACCGAGGATCGCGAGACCGTGGAATACGCATGCTGGTGCGCTGGCAAGTACGAGCGCAATCGCGTTTACGATGAAGGCCATCGCGAGAGCGTGGAGTACCGCACTCTCATCGACGGCTGGCATCCCTTTGCGCCGGTTGATCAGGAAGAGACGATTCAGGGCGGGGCGCGGCAGTTCTTCCGCTCGGCGCGCGATCTGTTGAGCCCGGAGCGGATGGCAGTTGGCACGGCTCAGGCCTCACGTGCCTACAGCGCGGACACGCGTTTCGTAGTCGGGGATCAGGTGGCACAGATCCATGCGATGCAATCGGCCCAGTGGCGAGCGGAGGATCTCGAGCGCGACTACCGAAAAACCGGCAACGAGACAGCCGACGGAGTCACTGCCTCGGATCTGATTCACATGGGCCGCTGGCACGCCTTTGCGCAGGTGCAGCGCGCCGGCGCCGTTCGCCAGGACATCATCACGGTGGAACATGACTTCACTTGAGCGCGCCGGTCACCGGCTGGGCATTTCCGTTCTGATCGGGTCGGCGGTCGTCGCCGGACAGTTGCTGTGCAGTGCGGCGCTCGCCGAGGGTAGCTTCTTCAAGGATCGGCCCGGGAGTGCCGGAGCGCCGGCGGCCGCAAACACGGCCTCCCCGGTAGTGACGCCGGCTCCGCCAGCGCCCGCGGCTCCGGCCGCACCGCCCTCGCCGGACGCGCAGGTGTCTCGAGCGGGCTCCGCCGTGCCCGCGCCAACCGCACAACCTCAGCCCCCGCTCTCTCCGCGAGCGACTGAGCGGCCGACTGAATCCGCCGGAACCGCCGGCTCGGCGACGCTCTCGGGCCCCGTGAGCGACGTTCTCTCCACTGACACCTTCGTTGTCAACGGGCAGCAGGTGCAACTGGCCGGAATACGGGGCCGGCCGGTGATGTTGAATGGGCTGAAAGCCTGGATCCAGAGCAATGGCGGAAGGCTCGCCTGCCGGGCCGTGGGATCGAAATACCACTGCGTCACGCCGACCAACAAGGACGTTGGCATGGTGGTGCTGGCCAATGGTGCGGGGGAGGTCGATGCGGGCGCCCCGCCTGCGTACCGGCAGGTCGAGACCCAGGCGCAAATGAGCCATAAGGGGATCTGGGCACAGCGCTGAGCGCTCGCGCGGGCACCTGCGTGAGCGGCGCACAGAGTCATCATCACTCGGCTATCAGGTGACGTATGCCTAGCTTCCAGGACATGTTCCGGGACTACGACAAGGAGCTCGCGGACGTCGAGAGCAACCGTGTCGACCAGGTCAAGAGTGCCGAGCGCGAGGGGGAAGCCGAGCGGCAAGGCCTCATACAGCAACTCGCCACCGCCGAGGGCGAGCAGGCCATGTGGATCCAGTCGAAGTATGAGAACTCCTTCGGTAATGAGGAGAACCGGATCCGCGGTATCAATGAGCAGGCCGACAAGGACAAGAAGGTCATCGAGGACGACCGCAAGGCCAACGAGCAGGAGCGGGTTGCGGCCACCGGCCTGAAGTTCGAGACCGGGCCCGCACCCGAGCAGGGTCCTTCCGCCAACGTGAACGCGTTCGGCGTCGTTCCGCCCGAGCCGCCGGCGCCCCCACCGGAACCGGCCAAGGAAACCGCACAGGAGTCACAGCAGACACAGAAGTCACAGCAGACCCAGGAGTCGCAGCAGACCCAGGAGGGCAGCACGTTCATGCGCGATCTGGTCAGCGGAGGCAAGGGTGTGGCGGGTGAGGTGCTGTTCAATCTGACTGCCATCGGTGTGGCGCTCACTACCCAGGTGCAGTCGATCCTCCAGACCGTCGATCACGAGCACGCCCTGGCAGCCCTGAACCAGGAGAAGGCCGCGGCGACCCGTGACGCCTCGGACATCAAGCCGGATTCGATCCTCGTCAATCCGTCCGTAGAGGAAGGCGAGCTGGATGAATACAGCGTCGCAAAGTATCAGCTGCAGGAACACCAGGAAGAGCAAGCGGGCATGCAGTCCGCCATCAATGCTGAGAAGAACACGCCGGAGCTGGTGCGGAACCCGCCCGAGGAAAGGGTGGTGACGCAGGTCTTCGGCCTCGAGTTGAAGCCACCGCCCCCGCCGCCACCGCCGCCGCCCGAGAACGACAACAAGCCCTTGACGAAAGGCTGAGCGCGGCTAGTCCACCTTGCCAATGACGACGGTCTGAACCCGGCTACTGCACCTTGCCAATGAGGACGGGCCTGAGCCCGACTACTCCACCTTGCCGAGCAGCTGGGGCTTGCCGAACTCCACCAGCTGCGCGTGGGCTTCCTTGAAGTAGGCGCTCCAGAACCCCTCCAGGCTCAACATCGTCTGCGGATCACGGTAGGTACCGGCGCTCTGCGGATCGAGCAGACCTGCGCCGATGACGAATACCCGCACGCCCGAGAGGTCGGGAATCAAACCCTTCGTGCGCACTTTCGCGAGCTCCGCGGAAGCGTCGAGGCGGCGCACGGTGCGGTGCGAATAGAAGCTGCTCAACGAGGAGTTCTCGAGCATGTCCGAGGCAATGAGCAGCGTCTTCGTTGCAGCCGGCGAGGG
>CAZLYG010000367.1:0-5755 GCA_964563075.1 uncultured Steroidobacteraceae bacterium
GAGGAGAGAAAGAAGCCGCCGGTGCAGGTCACCGGAACAGTGTAGTAGGTGCCTCCAGGGACACCGTTATCCCACGCGAGTAAGCCATAGCTGGTGGGTTGGATGTTGGAACAAGAATAGCCGGCGTTTTCCCAGCCGGAATTTCCTGTGGCGGCGTATTCGCTGGCTGCGTAATTCTCCCACCACACGCCATTGGCGGTGCACAAAGCCTGACTCGAGGGTAGGGCTCCCAGGGTCCCGCCCGCCCCGGTGGAAGTGCATTCTGGAACCGGGTCCGCGTGAGCGATGCCAGGCGCACTGAGGCTCGTGACGGCAAGAACCGCTAGTGCGCATAGGAACAACCACGGAATCGTCGTGATCAGTAGCGCCAGGCTCGTTGAGAAGCAAGCCTTCCTTTCATGGTCAACCGATGAAGGCGCGCGATCTACCGAAGAAAACAAAAGCGGATAGATGCGGCGAATGCCGGATGAGCGCAATCCGTAAATCATTGAGACCTCCCCCTGACCTGAACGGTGTCGGGACTCCCTGGAGGTCCACCGATGTACCGTCCGTGGCGCGCCCAGATAGTGGCGCACCTGTTGCCGGGACACAAGGGGGTCCAAGGCACCTCACACCCTCCCAGACGCTCCTGCGCCCGCCCCCGCTCACTCGAATCTGTGTTCTGACCTCGTCCGTCACGAATGTTTCTCAATCGGTCTCAATCCAGAGCGCATTAGCGAATGAAATTGCAGCCACTCGCCGCTGTTGATAGCAGGCGCGGGGAGCCCCACGTGTCACCAAACAAGATTGTGTTCGGCCAGATCCTCCTGGTCTTCGGAATCATCGTTGCCGGGTCCTGGTTCGCCACGGAGCGGGCCGCTTATCAGTTCGGTTCCAGGCCCGGCTCGGACCGCCCTGGTTCCGCCTCCACAGGCTCCCCGTGTATTACCCCTGGCGCCTCGCCGAGTGGTGGTACGTCTACGAGTCTTACGCCCCGGCTACGTTCACTCGTGCGGGTGAAATTGCCGCCTCCAGCGGTGTCGTCGCAGCGTTCGCGGCAGTCGTCAGCTCCGTCTGGCGCGGTCGGAAGACAAGACTGGTCACCACCTATGGTTCCGCCCGTTGGGCCTCGAAGCGCGAGGTCGCACGGGCAGGTCTCTTGGCCTCCGAGGGTGTGGTGCTCGGAATGTTCGGTGGCCGTTACCTGCGGCACAACGGGCCCGAGCATGTCATGGCATTTGCCCCGACGCGCAGCGGCAAGGGTGTCGGGCTCGTGGTGCCGACGCTCCTCACGTGGCCCGAGTCTGCCGTCATCCACGATATCAAGGGCGAGCTCTGGCAGCTGACCGCCGGCTATCGCAGCCGGTTCTCACATTGCCTGCTGCTCAACCCGACTGATTCTCGCTCCGCGGCGTACAACCCGCTGCTCGAGGTGCGCCGCGGAGCGGAGGAGGTGAGGGACACGCAGAACATCGCAGACATTCTCGTCGATCCGGAAGGGATGCTCGAGCGACGCAATCATTGGGAAAAGACGAGCCACTCGCTCCTGGTTGCCGCAATTCTCCATGTGCTCTACGCAGAAAGAGACAAGACGTTGCGCGGCGTCGCAGCGCTGCTATCCGATCCGAGTCGCCCGTTCGAAGTCACGCTGCGAACAATGATGACGACGATGCACCTGGGGGACGCACCGCATCCGGTGGTTGCGAGCGGCGCCCGCGAGGTGCTCAACAAGTCGGACAACGAGCGATCGGGCGTGCTCTCGACCGCCATGTCCTTCTTAGGTCTCTACAGAGACCCGATCGTGGCTGCGGTGACCAGCCGTTGCGACTGGCGAATCGCTGATCTGATCGACGCCGAGCATCCCGTCTCCCTCTATCTCGTCGTACCCCCGTCGGACATCAGCCGAACCAAGCCGCTGATCCGATTGATCCTGAACCAGATCGGCCGCCGCTTGACCGAGAGCTTGGAACAGGACCGGCCGAAGGGTGGGCCTCAAAGCGCGGAAACGATGGCAGGCGGACGTGCCCGGCGACGCACCTTGATGATGCTGGATGAGTTTCCGGCATTGGGGCGACTCGACTTCTTCGAGTCCGCGCTGGCGTTCATGGCCGGCTATGGCCTGCGCGCAGTGTTGATCGCTCAGTCGCTCAATCAGATCGAGAAGGCCTACGGGCCCCATAACGCCATCCTGGACAACTGTCACGTGCGGATCGCGTTCTCGACCAACGACGAACGCACCGCGAAGCGGATCTCGGATGCACTGGGGACGGCGACCGAGTTGCGAGCGCAACGCAACTATGCCGGGCATCGACTGTCGCCCTGGCTCGGGCATCTGATGATCAGTCGGCAGGAAACGGCGCGACCGCTCCTGACGCCCGGTGAGGTCATGCAATTCCCGCCTGACGAAGAAATCCTCATGGTCTCCGGCCATCCGCCCGTGAGGGCTCGGAAGCTGCGCTACTTCGATGATCGCAACTTCATCGCACGCGTTCTCCCTCCACCCCCTTTGCCGCTGCCGTCCGCACCCACGGAAGCGTATGCCGATCGTCCTCCTCCACGGCCGGATGACTGGAGCGGGCGGCCATACCCCCCTGCCTCGCCCTCCATCGCTCATCGGCTGATGGACGAGCACGGCGCTTCCGAGGACGGCGGCGGCATTTCCCAGGAGTCGTCCCTTGAGGCGCTGCTAGCCGAACCCACGGGGAAGCTGGTGTCGACTGCCGACCACGAGCCATCGCGCCAACGGGCGTCCGAGTTCGATGACGAATTCGATGAAACAGGAGAGGCGGTCGGCGACCGCGCTCAACACCAGCAGCTACAGCGGCAGATGATGCGTACCGCACGCCTGGCGGCACTCGATCCGAACGATGGGATACCGCTGTGAGCCGTACGCGTCTCAACGTCTTTCTGGAGCGCGAGCACGCGAGGCGATTGGAGGAACTCGCGACACTCAAGAACGTCTCCAAGTCGGGCATCGTGGCTGCGGCTCTCGCCGCCTATCTCTCGCCAGACGGCCCCAATCAGCGCAACGCCGCAATAGCCCGCAGGCTCGACACGCTGTCCCGCCAATTCGATCGGCTGGAGCGCGACCAGGCCGTCCTGCTGGAGACGACGGCCCTGTGGATCCGCCATCAACTTGCTGTCACGGCGCCGGTCCCGGAAGGGATGCAGGACGCCGCACGGGCTCAGGGCCGCGCTCGATTTGCAGACTTCGTTTCGCAGCTGGCGAGGCACTTGCAGAGAGGCGGGAGCATGGTCAAAGAAGTCTGGCAGGAAATCGCGCCTGAGGATCTCGATCCAGCTGCAGCGGACCGCGCCAGTCAGTCTCCCGTAGTCAACGGTGCACAGAGCGACACCGCTCTCGCAGAAGGAGGCGCTCCGTGAGCGAAGTCGCGGCTCAGCAGGCCTCGCCTCTCGCCATCGTCACCGACCGGCAGACGCGAATGCTGCGCACCGCGATGGGTCCTGTCATCGCGCGTGCCCTGGAAGATCCGGAGATCGTCGAGATCCTTCTTAACCCGGACGGCTCCCTCTGGTTCGACCGGCTGGGCTCCGGTAGGGCTCCATCCGGCCTGCAACTGACCGCACAGGATGCCGAGCGGATCATCCGCTTGGTAGCCGCACACCTACGCCTTGAGGTTCACGCCGGCGCGCCGGTTGTGTCGGGTGAGCTACCGGAAACTGGAGAGAGATTCGAGGCGGTACTTCCGCCCGTCACTCGCGCGCCTGCGTTCGCGATCCGCAAGAGAGCGATCGGGGTTGTACCCCTCGTGCAGTACGTTCTCGACGGCGTGATGACCGAGGCTCACGCGCTCGCACTTCGGCAGGCTGTGCGCGAGCGTCGGAACATTCTGATCGCAGGAGGGACCAGCACGGGCAAGACGACGCTCGCCAACGCACTGCTGCAGGAAATGGCTCGCACGGGCGATCGCGTGATCCTGATCGAAGATACGGTCGAGCTGCAGTGCCTGTCGGATGACCACGTCCCGATGCGAACCAAGCGGGGCGTTGCGTCCATGAGCGAGCTCGTCCGTTCGACCCTCCGGCTGCGGCCCGATCGTATCGTCGTCGGAGAGGTCCGAGGAGCTGAGGCGCTCGATCTCCTCAAGGCGTGGGGGACTGGGCACCCGGGCGGACTGGCTACGATTCATGCCGGCTCGGCGCACGGGGCCCTGACTCGTCTGGAACAACTCATCCAGGAGGTCGTCGTGAGCGTGCCGCGCCCCCTCATTGCGGAAGCAGTCGATCTGATTGTGTTTATCGCCGGCCGCGGTCGTGCACGCAAGGTCGAGGAACTCGTGCGCCTCGTCGGCTGCAGTGCCAATGGCTACGAACTGCAGGCGATTCTTCCCGAATCCGTTCATCGAACCCTCGAACCCTCGGACACTCGCCTCTCTCAAGGAGAAGATACGTGAACCACTCGAGCTGCCCTCACATCCGTTCGACCGCCAGTGCGATTCGCCTCGCAAGCCTCCTCGCAGTGCTGACGAATTTCCTCTTTGCCGTCCCCGCCAAGGCAGCTGGATCCAACATGCCTTGGGAGGCGCCGCTGCAAACCATCTTGGATTCCATTCAAGGTCCGGTCGCCCGGATCGTCGCCGTGATCATCATCGTCATCACGGGCCTGACGCTGGCATTTGGCGATACCAGTGGAGGCTTCCGGCGGCTGATCCAGATCGTCTTTGGCCTGTCCATTGCCTTTGCTGCAAGCAGCTTCTTCCTTACGTTTTTCAGCTTCGCGGGCGGAGCCACAGTGGCTTGAGACGGCCGCCGGGTACCCAAAGCCGACTCTGAGTTCAGCATGTCACAGAATGATTCCATTGACGGGTTCGATGTTCCTCTGCACCGGGCCCTCACTGAGCCCATCTTTCTCGCCGGTGCACCGCGATCGGTCGCCATCCTGAACGGCACGCTCGCGGCGGCCATCGCGTTAGGTCTGCATCTGTGGATCCCCGGGGTGGCTCTGGGTCTCATCGGCCACTCGCTCGCGGTATGGGGCGCCAAGGTCGATGCGCAGTTCATGGACGTGTTCGCACGCCACGTCAAACACCGCTCCTATCTTGAGGTCTGATCTGTGCTCAACCTTCGCGAATACCGACAGCGTTCCTCCTGCCTCGCGGACTTCCTGCCCTGGGCTGGTCTCGTGGCCCCGGGCGTGGTCCTGAACAAGGATGGATCGCTGCAGCGAAGTGCTCGGCTGCGCGGCCCGGATCTGGATTCCGCTACGCAGACCGAGCTCGTGCAGGCAGCTGCGCGAACCAACAATGCACTCAAGCGCTTGGGCTCCGGCTGGGCGCTGTTTGTGGAGGCTACTCGGCGCCCCGCGGTCGGGTATCCGGTCTCGACATTCCCGGATCCTCTCTCTTGGCTCGTGGATGAGGAGCGCAAGGCCGCGTTCGAGGAGGAGGGCGCGCATTTCGAGAGCACCTATACGCTAACGCTCCTGTTCATGCCGCCAGCGGAGACCCGAGCGCGAGCCGGCCGTCTGCTCTACGAGTCCACACACGCGGAGAGCGTCGATTGGCGGGAGTTGCTGGCCGTCTTCATCACCGAATCGGATCGATTTCTGGCGCTGCTCGAGGGAGCAATGCCAGAGATCGCTTGGCTTTCAGACGAACAGACGCTTGCCTATCTGCATGACTGCGTTTCCGAGAAACGCCATCCGGTGGCCGTCCCGGAGGTTCCGTTCTACCTGGACGCGCTGCTCCCGGACACATCGCTGACGGGAGGTGTGGCGCCGGTGCTTGGCGAGAGTCACCTTCGCGTCATAACCGTG
>CAZLYG010000368.1:0-5713 GCA_964563075.1 uncultured Steroidobacteraceae bacterium
ATACGCGTCAGGCCTTCTGCGAGCACCGCTCGAGCCTGCTCCTCGAACTGCTCCAAACGATCATCCTGCGGGCTCATGTCTGAAAATCCCCAAGCTGCGCCCGCAACGTCTGCAAAGCGCGAAAGTAATGTGTCTTGACGCTACCTTCCGAGCAACCCATCGCAACTGCGGTCTGGGCTACATCCATCCCTTCGAGGCTGCGCAGCATGAAAGCCTGCTGCTGCCGTCGCGGCAGGCTCTCGATGGCCTTGTCCAGGGCCTGCATCGCCTCATCGATCTCCAGTCTACGACCGGGCGAAGGCTCGTCGCTCGGCGCCTGCGCAATCGGGTCGACATCCTCGTCATCATCGTCGTTGCGGAACGGCAGCCAGGACAGAACCCGGCCGCGAACCGTGCGGCGGCGCTGCATGTCGCGGATGCGATTCTCCAGGATCCGATAGAAGAGCGGTTTCCATTCATCCGCGGGCCGGTCAGCATACGCGCGCGCCAGTTGCAACATCGCATCCTGGACCGCGTCCAACGCATCATCCTGGTGGCGCAGCGCCGCCTGGGCCATCTTGAAGGCCTTCAGCTCGATTCCCGCCAGAAACCCGTTCAGAGCGCGCGAGCGGGCCTGCGCAGATGAATTCGACAGCTCCGCATCGTCGTGTGACGCAGAGGGCATGCTATAAGGCGGCGCGAGCGTGGCGAACCCGGACATGGGGTGTACAACGCACGTGCGCGGGCCTCGGTTGACGCCCCGCTGAACGAGCGTAAGTCATTGATTTATAGTACTCCATGACCCTCCCGCGGCTATTTCGCGTGGCACTGGACATGCCGTTGCGGCGCACATTCGACTATTTGACGCCCGCGGCCGCCGCTGCCAACTCCTCAGCCGAGGGTGCTGACTCCCCGGCCGACGGTGCTGACTGCCCAAGTGACCGACGGGGCGAGGCCGCCGCACAAGCGATCGAGCCCGGCATGCGCGTGCGTGTGCCCTTCGGTCGCCAACGCCTGATCGGCCTCGTCGTCAGCGCGGCCGAATCATCCGACCTTCCCCTGGAGCGCCTCAAGCCCATTCTCGCCGTGCTCGATGAACGTCCCCTGATCGACGCGGGCGCACTGGCACTCCTGGAATGGGCGGCAGAGTACTACCTTCACCCGATCGGGGAAGTCCTCGCCGCCGCGCTGCCCAAATCGCTGCGATTGGGCGCCGCAGCGCTCGACACCCACGAGCAATGGAGCCTCACTGCCGAGGGGCGTGACGCCCACGGGCGAGGTGAGCCCCGCCGCGCACCCAAGCAGCGTCAGTTGCTGGCATATCTGGCGGCACGCGACAGCGCCACGACTGACGAGTTGACCGCTGACATGCCGAACTGGGCAGACGCAGGGCGCGCCTTGTTGGCCCGTGGCTGGGCCTGCATAGCCAGGATTCCCACCCAGATGCCAGCGGTGGCAACGGGGGCTCGAGGCGAAGCGCCCGAGCTCGCGCCGGAACAGCGAGCAGCCGTCGAGGCTGTTGGCGAAGCGCTCGGCAGATTCGGCGCATTCGTGCTTCATGGCGTCACTGGCAGCGGCAAGACCGAGGTCTATCTGCGACTCGTGGAGAGAGTGCTGGCCAAGGGCCGCAATGCACTCGTTCTGGTGCCGGAGATCGGTCTCACGCCGCAGCTGGTGGGACGTTTCCGTGAGCGGTTTGCAGATCCGCTGTGCGTTCTGCACTCTGCACTGACCGACAGCGAGCGCCTGCAGGCGTGGCGCAGTGCATTCAGCGGACACGCTCGCATCGTCATCGGCACGCGCTCGGCCGTGTTCGCGCCGGTCCCGAACCTCGGGCTGATCATCGTCGACGAAGAGCACGACGCGTCGTTCAAACAGCACGAAGGGGGGTTCCGCTATTCCGCGCGGGATCTTGCCGTGGTCAGAGCGCAGCGCTCGAACGTGCCGATCCTGCTCGGGTCAGCCACTCCAGCGCTCGAGACGCTGCACAACGTCAACACCGGCCGTTACATTCGGCTGACATTACCGCGCCGTGCGACACAGGCCGCAGCACCCCGAATGGCTTTGGTTGACCTGCGCAACCATGCGCTTCAGGCGGGCATCTCGACTCCTGCCGTGCAGGCGATGCAGCGCCACCTGCGCGAGGACGGGCAGGTCCTCGTATTCCTCAATCGGCGGGGCTACGCGCCAACGCTGCTTTGCACCGCGTGCGGCTGGATCTCACCGTGCAAGGACTGCGATGCGCGCATGACCGTGCATCTGGCGGCGAATCGACTGCGGTGCCACCACTGCGGCGCCGACGAGCCGTTGCCCTCACGCTGCCCGCAATGCGGCTTCGCCGTAAAGCCCGTCGGGCAGGGCACCGAGCGCATTGAAGAGGCACTGGAGAAGATGTTTCCGGGTGTTGCGCTCGTCCGGCTCGACCGCGACGTCGTGCGGCGGCGTGGCGACATGGAAACCGCGATGCAGCGCATGTCCTCAGGCGAAGCGCGCATCCTCGTCGGCACTCAGATGGTCACGAAGGGGCATGATTTTCCGAATGTCACGCTCGTCGTGGTGTTGAATGCGGACCAGGGCCTGTTCAGCAGCGACTTCCGCAGCCCCGAGCGTCTCGCGCAGACGCTCGTGCAGGTCGCTGGCCGCGCCGGTCGCGGTACCCGGCCAGGCGAGGTGCTCGTGCAGACGGAATTTCCGGGGCATCCGCTGCTTTTGAGTCTGCTCTCCGAGGGCTATGAGGGATTTGCTCGCGCAGCGCTCGGCGAGCGGCAGCAGGCATCGTGGCCTCCGTTCAGCCGCCTGGCTGCTGTGAGAACGTCTGCGAAGACAGCCGATGCGGCACTCGCATTTCTCGCCGATGCGCGCAAGTTGGCCTGCCCTCCGCGCGGAGTGAAATTGCTCGGGCCGGTGCCGGCCGCAATGTCGAAACGCGCTGGCCGCTATCACGCGCAGTTGCTCATCGAGAGCGCCGAGCGAACCTCGCTGCATCGGTTTCTTGATGGCTGGCTGCCGGCGATCGAGCCGCTACCGAGCGCGCGGCGCGTGCGGTGGGCGCTCGATGTGGATCCCATCGAGCTGTTCTGACTGGCGGGTGCCGGACATTGGGTTTTCGCAAACAGGGTGTGTCACCCGGATGACAGCGCTGGACAATTGCGGCTGCGAGCGTACTATCGGAAGCCGCCGAACCAACGAAAAGACATCAGGGAAGGGAATGCCATGGCTGTATTGCTGCGTCTCTGCCTGGTTGCGCTCCTGTGCTGCTCGGTCGCCGAGGCCGCCCATGCTGCCGAGGGCGACAAGAGCATGGACCTGTACACCCGGTTCTTCATACGCACGCCCGACTCCGCTGCACTCCAGCAGATCGAGCAGCTGGTGCATCAAAGACGCTTCGCGAGCGCCGAGCTGCTGGTGCGACTCGAGACGACGCCCCAGGCCGTATGGCTGACGGGTGGATCGCCGCAGGACGTCGCCACGCTGGTGCAGAAGACACTCCGCGAAGCCGAGTTCCAACGCCGCCTTCCGGTCTTTGTCCCCTACAACATTCCCGGCCGCGACTGCGGCGGTTACTCAGCCGGCGGAGCGCAGACGACGCCGGATTACGAGGCCTGGATCGATGCCATCGCTGGCGCGATCCGCTCGCGCGACGCGGTGGTCATTCTGGAGCCCGATGCCATCGCCAATCTCCCCAGTGATTGCGGCTACGACCCGACCGGGCAGCTGACCACGGATCGCTACACCCAACTCAACTATGCCGTGGGCGCGCTAGCAGCGCTTCCCAGAACGCGCGTTTATTTGGACGCGGGGCACAGCCACTGGCAGTCGGTCGGTACGATCGCGAGCCGCCTGGTGCAGGCCGGCCTGGCGCAGACGCAGGGGTTCTTCCTGAATGTTTCCAACTATCAACCGACGGCGGCGCTGATCAAGTACGGCACCTGGATCGGCGAGTGCATCTCCTTCGCAAGCGATGCCTCACAGGGGGGCTGGCGCCTGGGTCACTACGACTACTGCGCCAGCCAGTATTTCCCCGCGAGTGCCGATGACTACAGCACCTGGTCGCTGTCAGACGACTGGTATGCGAGCAATCTGTCCGCGCTACCGACCAACCCGGCGCATTTTGTCATCGACACGAGCCGCAACGGGCGCATACACGCGACCAACTCGACGACCGACGCGACATTCGCCAATGAGCCGCCGGGGCACATGACCCTGTATGCGCAGGCGCCGTTCAATCAGGCGGCGGGCACGATATCGAAACTGGCCGGTGGCAACTGGTGCAATCCGCCCGGCTCGGGTGTTGGCGCACGGCCGACGACGGTCACCGGCAACGCTCTGGTAGATGCGTTCCTTTGGGTGAAGACGGTGGGCGAATCCGACGGGAGCTGCGATGCGGCAGGTGGTGTCCGCGCGTGGGACTACACCGTCTACAGCCAGCCGGGCTGGCCGACGAGCGCTGCCGACCAGGCGACGTTCGATCCCTTGTGGGGGCTCACTGATCCCGCGGCCGGCGTGTGGTTTCCCGAGCAGGCGCTGCAGCTGGCAGAACTGGCGGTGCCGCCACTGTTCTGAGCGGCGCCACGCGAGTTTGACAAGCACCCGATGAGGGCGAAGCCGCCCGGCAACCCTGGTCACGACCCGCGGGCCAAGGCAAAGGTTTCCAGGGACCTTCCCCGGTGGCGTGCATGGCCGCCGCCGGGGCGGGTACACTTGCGCGCCTGCCCTGCCATCGCCTTGGAAATCACCGTTGAAGCAGCAACTCGAGCAGCTCCTGCTGACCGCCGTCAACTCGCTTGCGGGAAAACTACTGCCAGAAGCACAGCCGGCGGCCGCCGTCGTGGTCGAGCGAGCGCGTGACCCGAAGCACGGTGACTTCGCCAGCAACGTCGCGCTGCGGCTCGCGAAACCGGCACGTCGCAATCCGCGCGAGCTGGCGCAGGCAATCATCGATGCGCTTCCCGCGAACCCGCTCATCGCCAGGATGGAAGTGGCGGGTGCGGGCTTCATCAACTTCCATCTGACCCCCCAAGCCTATGCCCAGGAGCTCGCCAGCATCCACGAGCTGGGCGAGGGGTATGGGCGCAGCGACCTCGGCCGTGGGCACAAGGTCATCCTCGAGTTCGTGTCGGCGAACCCTACCGGTCCGCTGCATGTCGGGCACGGGAGGCAGGCCGCGTACGGCGCGACGCTCGGCAACCTGCTCGGCGCGGCGGGGTTCGAGGTACACCGCGAGTACTATATCAACGATGCCGGCAGGCAGGTCGATATCCTCGCGGTCAGCACCTGGGTGCGCTACCTGGAAATCTGTGGTGAGACGCTCCCCTTTCCGGAAAACGGATACAGAGGCGAGTACGTCCGCAACATTGCGCAGCAACTGCACGCCAAGGCAGGCCGCCGTCTGCATCGCCCAGCCGCCGAGGTCCTCGCCAACCTTCCACCCGATGCGCCGGCGGGGGACAAGGAGGCGTACATCGATTCGCTCATCGAGCGAGCGCGCGCTCTGATTGGAGCCGAAGCGTTCAACACCGTCCTGGAGCTCTCGCTGGAGCAGATGCTCGCGGATATTCGCGACGATCTGCAGCAGTTCGGCGTGGTTTTCGATCGCTGGTACTCTGAAGCGTCACTGGCAGCCAGCGGGGCGATCGACCGCGCGCTGCAGCGACTGGAAAGCCAGGGGCGGCTGTTTCGCCAGGAGGGTGCGGTCTGGTTCCGTGCGACCGAGTTCGGCGACGAGAAGGACCGC
>CAZLYG010000369.1:0-5699 GCA_964563075.1 uncultured Steroidobacteraceae bacterium
CGAGTCACCCCAAGGCGTGGGCCACAGCTCGTCCTTCGGGGTATGAGGGCGGCCGTCCGTGTAAATGTGCCGGATCTCCCGGCCCGAGAAGATCATAGCCGTTTCCTCGGGAGTGATCAGGACCTCAAACATCAACGGTGAGAACAGCATCAGCATCGGAACGCCGAAGGAGCACGCAGCGCGCAGACCCGGAACGGGAGCGTCAGTCCCGTTGGCCGCCGCCGCGGAGGCTTTCTGCACCAGAGCCACGGCTTTGTCGAACGCAGCTCGCGCGCTCGGCTTATAAGGTGGCGGCCCCCACTTGCGCGCCTCCTGAACAACCTCATCCAGTGACTGCACGTAACCGCCCTGCGCATCGGGGGTGAGGCCGACGATCTCCCACTGACCTGTCCAGTTGGGCAGTCGCTCAAATGCGCTTGCGCGCCCTTCCGTCGGCGACGCCACCTCTCCCAATGTCGCCAAGGGCAGCAACGCAAATGTTGTCAGCAACACCTTCTTGATGGCGGCCGCCGCGCTCATTTCGACTCCGACGGGGTGCTCGTGGCGGGAGCATCCACGCGGGCGCCATCTGCGGCAATCCTCGACACGAATTGGCCAGCGCGGCTGCCATCGCGCACAGGGTGAATGACGACAGTGACTTTATCTCCGCTCTTGAGCGTCCCTGGTTTCCAGCCCGCGCGAACCAGGTGCTCAGGACTCGTCATCTCGATGCTCCATTCGCCAGCGGCCACGCCGGTGGCGCCGTCCGCCATCAACTGGATGAACACGTGCGGATTTGTCCAACGAAAGTCCTTCACCACGCCGTGCAAGGTAAGGGACTGCTTAGAGTCGAAAATCGCAAAAGAGTGGTGGGCAGCGGCGGTGTTGAGCAGCAGCGCAAGCACCACCCCCATGCCGAAGGTAGCGATTCGAGCGCGAGCGCGCGAGTGGGCGTCGAGCATGGTGTAAGCCTCTTCAGAGCAGCTTGTACCCAAAATCATACCGCGTTCGATCCTGGTCCCGGGAATGCCGCGGTACGATGCGGCGGGCGCGGGGAGCTCAATGCCGGAACGGGCTTCAGGGCGAGCCGTCCACCCCACCCTGCCCCGTCCGCGCGACCACACCCGCAATCGACTGCTCCGCACCGCGTATAACCCGCTCTGCATCTACAGCCACCATACGTCCATCGCGCTTGAGCACGCGCCCATCCACGATCACCGTGTCCACGTTGACCGCCTGCGCCGCCTCCACCAGGAGGTGCGCAGGATCGGACGTGAACCGTCCCATGTTGAGCGCATCAGTGCTCACGATGATCAAGTCTGCGCGCTTGCCTGGTTCAAGCGACCCGATCATCGCATCCATACCCACTGACCGAGCCCCCTCCAGCGTCGCCAGTTCGAGCAGCCGTCGCGCCGCAATCGCCGTCTCCTGGCGTAACCGTCCGCATTCAATCAGCTGGAACAGCTTCATCACGTGAAACAGGCTGGCATTGCCGGCCAGAGAGCTCGAGTCGATCCCGAGTCCGACTCGCATCCCACCCTCCAGATAGTCACCCAGCTGCGTAATCCCGTACCCGACGCGCAACTCCGTCAATGGCGTCAGTACGACCGACGCACCCGCGGCGGCCGCAACCCGGATGTCAGCGATCGTGGCATTGCTGAAATGCACGAGCTGCACATCCGGCCCAAGAAACTCCTGCTCGCAAAGTGAATCGAACACCCGTTTGGCCGCACTGCCGCTCACGTGAAGCGCAATTGGAAGTCCGAGCTTGCGCGCCGTGGCGAACTCCTCACGCGCAATCACGATATCGCCCACCGCCGGTTGATCCGGTCCGAGAGCGGTAATCCCGAGAGGACCGCGCCACGCCAGGCCCAGCGTCAATGGAGCATCCTCAACAGTCTCAGACCACGCACCGCTCAACTGCTCCAGGTAACGCAGGTCCACCGCCTTGGTGGGAAGCGAACGGGTCGAGGCGCCGAACAGAAATCGGCAACGAATACCACTGTCCCTGAGCGCCTGGAGGCATGCAGCCACGTACTCCCCGCCACGGATGTTGTGGCAGAAATCCACCGCCGTCGTGATACCGGCGGCCACGGCTTCGGTGGCGCCCAGGAGCGTCCCGTGATACATGTCGCTCGGCCGAAATTGATCCGACAGAGCGTTGCGCACTCGAAAATACGTCTGCTCTGTCGTGCTCCCGAACCGCCCGCGCATCGCTGACTGCCACAGGTGCGTGTGCGCGTCGATCAGCCCTGGCATCACAATCTTTCCGCCGGCGTCAATAATCTGTGCACCCGGCGCCTCCAAGGCCTTGCCGATTGCGACGATCTGCCCTGACCTGACGTGCACATCGGCGACGGGAATGTCCCCCGTCCGGGGACTCATGGTCATGACATACGCGCCGCGGACCAGAATCTCCCTGCGTACTGGCATCGCTTCGGGCATGGCAGTCACGCTTCGAGCCCGCTCGTCAGGACGCCATTCACCTGCGGCGTCTGTACAGCGATCTGCGTCGCCGCGCTGCTGTCGCGTACATGGTCCGAAGAAGTGATCACCTGCACCAGGATTCACCGCCGGGGTCGATCGATCAAGCGACGCTGACGAATTATGCCCGCCGCAGACATTGACGCTTGAAAAGAGAGAGGCTCCGGCGAGTCAAGCGCGGCTCAGGGCGGAGCTTCAACCCTAACCGGCTTCGATCTCTTCCACCACCTCATAGTGGTTCACGGTGCGA
This sequence comes from uncultured Steroidobacteraceae bacterium, assembly GCA_964563075.1. Lineage (GTDB taxonomy): Bacteria > Pseudomonadota > Gammaproteobacteria > Steroidobacterales > Steroidobacteraceae > 13-2-20CM-66-19. The sequence goes on from CAZLYG010000369.1 coordinate 2,714, forward strand.
TTGAATTCGGTCAAGGCGGCGATCGCCCCGGCTCGATCGACGCCTTCTCAACATCGTCGCCAGCAAACGCACGTATGGCCTCCATCGAGGCCCACCTCGTCATCACGACGAATTCCACCCACTCACCGCCTTGCCGCCTGATCAGCGAAGCTCCCTTGAAACGAGGGGTCCAAAGTTCCGTCCGCAGGGCCGGCTCGGGTCGGCCGATACACCTCGGAATCGGGTAGCCGTGGCCGCACCTTCATGGTTTTCCGCGGAAAATCCCCTGATCGAAGGGAGTTCGCGGCTGAGTGCACATCTTGACGGGCGTGCGCGCCAGGCTGGACGTGTTGAGGTCATTCTTCCAGCATTCGTCGAAAATCGAGCAGTAGCAAACGAGCAGCTGCAGGTCATGGCTGAGCATGGCGCGCTGCAGCGCTGCAAACACCGCCGGGTTCTCCGACTGAGCGAAGCCCAGGAAGTCGATGCGCCCACCAGCGGGGAGCACCAGGTTGGGTACCAGATCGGAATCGAAGTGCGCCGCTGCGGGCGCGAGACCGCAGCACGCCTCGAGGAAGTCCAGGTTTGTGCGATATGGCACACCCCTCCAGATGAGCTCCGCCGATTCAATTTTGGCGGGACCGACACCCGTGTTGACCACGTGCAAGCTGGCTTTCGCGGCGCCCTTGCTGCCGGTGATTCCGGCACCGTAGTAAAGGAATGGCCAGGAATTGGCCGATACGAGCCGGGCATTGGCGGCCGCCATGTTCTCCATGGTGCGCCCGTGCAGGATCGCAACGCCGAGTGAAACCAGCGATATGAAGAGTGCCGAGAACGCAACCACCATGTCCACCCACTTGTGTCCGGTCTTGTGGTGGTGGCCACCGTGCGTTTCGACGTCGAAGCTCATGGTTCGCGACCTATCACATTGCAATAGAGCTCGCACAACACCTCGAGCTCCGCTTGCGAAGCGCGGATGTTGGAATGATGCAGCGAAAGAACCGCCATCCGACCGCCTCCGGGGTCATTTCTCTGTCGGCAGACCAGAAATCAATACGTTACAGCCCGCAGCACACGCAAGCTTCGTGGCATTATGCGGCAAGTAGCGTGCGGGGCGCACCGCCGCCCCCGCTGCCCGCTCACGACGGGTCCAACGCACTCGGAGAGAAGGAAAATGATGCGCTGTCTACTCCTGTTGCTCATCGCACTGGCGCTCGAAGCGTGCAGCAGCTACGCACCCGACGCCGGCCACGAGGTCGTTCTCGTCGAGAAACCCCTGATCTTCGGCCATGGCGGCATCGACAACGAGCCCGTGAGAACCGGCCGGACATTCGCCGCCATCACCACCGATGGCATCGACGTAGAAATGCGGCCGCAACGGTTCGAGGCCAATCTGCCCGACACCATGACCTCCGATGGTGTGCCCATCAGCTTTCACGCGATCATCACACTCCAGGTCGTCGATTCGGTCGCCCTCATCCGCAACTTTGGCCAGAACTGGTACGCGAACAACCTCGAGCAGCCCTTCGGCCAGTTCGTCCGGCAAGCCGTGCGCAAACGCGGAATGAACGAGACAGCCATCAGCACCACGGCACTCGATGCTATCGATGCGGAGATCCGCGATGACCTGGTGGCTTTCATCAAGGACAAACAGCTCCCGGTGAAGCTCGTCACCATGACAGTGGGTCGCGCGAACCCGCCGGATGCCATCAAGAACCAGCGCATCGAGACAGCGGCGCAGGAACAGCGGGTCCAGACCGAGAAGCAGATCAAGCTGGCGGAGGATCAGCGCAAGGCCGCTGAGGAAGCCCGCGCGGCAGCCGACAACGCCTACCGCCAGGCGCTCGGCCTGTCTCCAGAGCAATACGTGCAGCTCAAACGGATCGAGATGGAGCGGGCGGTCTGTGCCGAGGGGAAATGCACGTTCATCGACAATGGGAGCGCGGTGCCGACGTTCGCCGTGAAGTAGCCTCAGACGATCTCAACGAAGTCTCCGTAGCCACCCAATGTCTCATCATCGGTCAGCAGAACCATCGGTTCCACCCTTGCCTGCGCTATGAGCAGCCGGTCGAATGGATCCTTGTGAATCGAGGGGAGTCTCACGACTTCCGCCGCATGCTCGCCGACGATAGAGAGATGATTGAAACCTGCCGGCTCTATGCCCGCGAGGATTTCGGCCGGATCGGCCTCCAGTTTGCCCAGCGCGCACTTGATACTGATCTCCCAGATGGACGCGGCACTCGCGAATACTTCACTCGACTCAATTCGCTGTCGAGCTCGCCTCGAGAGCTTTGCTGGTGCAGACAGCGCCCAAAGGAGCAGGTGCGTGTCGAGGAGCGCGCGCATCGCTACTTCCCTTCAAAAGTCGCCAGCGTGTCCTCATCCAGCGGTGCATTGAAGTCCTCCGGCATCTTGATCTTGCCCTTGAGTAATCCGAGCCGCTTTTTTCTCACCGGGGCCGATATCGGGGCGAGTCGCGCCATGGGCTTACCCGCCTTGGCAATGATGATTTCAGCGCCGGCGGCGACCTCATCGACCAATCGGGACAAGTGGGTCTTGGCCTCGTGAATGTTGACTGTCGTGGCCATGGTGGTGACGAACTAAACTAAGCTTAGTTCAGTTTAGTGGCAAGGCCGTCGCCTGGCAAGGGGAAAGCTGCTGCGGAGCAGTATCCCGCTATCCGGCTCGTTGCCAGAGTGCGCCCCGTGAGCCGCCACCGGCGCAGCCCGCAGCCTGGGCACACGGAATGCGAGCGCAAGCGGCACCATGGAGATTGCCCTCTCGTGCCTCTGGCTGGCCCTGGTTGCCTGGCTTCTCGGCCGCGCCTTCCGGCAACGCAATGCACTCACGCCCCTGGCACCCACGAGCGGCGGAACGCCCCCCGTGGCAGTCATCCAGCAGCGGGGCTCATCACAGGGGTGGCAGACGAACCCCGGGAGCGGCGCAACACCCCCCGTCGCAGTCATCATTCCGGCCCGTAACGAGAGTCAGAACATCGGGCCTTGCC
>CAZLYG010000370.1:0-5697 GCA_964563075.1 uncultured Steroidobacteraceae bacterium
CGCCGGGCGGCTCGGGGGAACCTCCCCCGCGACACGGGCCCGCAAGGTGGCGCACACCGGCAAGAGCGCACGTGCTGCACAACCGCGGTCCGGCAAGAGTGTCGGAGGGACGGCCGGGCGAAAGCGCCGCAGAGTAGCGTCGCGGAGTTGAGCACGAGGCTAGGGACGCACTGCAAGTTCCCACGCCAGGCCCTCGCAGAGTCTCGCTCCCCAGGCTCTACACTGCACGCCGATTCCAAGATACATAGAGTTTACTAAAACGCCTACTTAGTAAATTCTATTTTACTCCCGAGAGCAGGCGACTTAGCACCCCGTCTGCGGAATCCGTCGGGCACCGGCATTGGGGCACGGCCAGCCCGAGAATGCGAACGGGGACGAGCTACTCGGCCGAAGCCGCAGCCAGCGCGCCCTCGAAGCTCTCCCAGGATGCTGCGCGCAGTGCATTCAGGCGGTCCTTACCCCACTCGTGCGCGATCTTGCCACTAAGGATCAGCGCGGCGCGGTCCGCGTAGTGCTCCACGATGTCCAGATCGTGGGTTGCCAGCACGACAGCGCAACGACCGTCTGATACGCGTGCGCGCAGGTGCTTCTTGAGTACCAACGCGCTCGCGGGATCGAGGCCATTGAACGCCTCATCGAGCACAACCAGCCTTGGATTGCCGAGCAACCCGCACAGGACAGCGAGCTTCTGCCGTGTACCGAGCGAACAGGTATCGACGAACATGTCCAGCATCGGCGTGAACCGCAGTTCATCGGCAAGCTGCAGGACGTCAGCATCGATCGAAGTGAGGCCCTTGGCGGCGGCGTACACCTCCAGGCATTGGCGACCCGTAAGCAGCCCCGGCAGGCGGTCGGGCGCGCAAGCGAAACCGAGCTGCTGCTTAGCGCGCCGCGCGTCGCGGCGCAGATCGCAGGCGCAGATCTCCACGATGCCCGCTGCTGGAGCGAGCATGCCCGCGACGCAATGCAACAGTGTTGTCTTGCCACTCGCGTTGGGGCCGAGCACCGCGCACCACTCGCCGCGCTGGACCGTGAGATCGACTGCCTGAAGGACAGTGTTGCGTGCGTAGCCGGCACGCAACCCTTGAATGCGAAGCGCTACAGCGGAGGTGCTCATCGCAGCCATTCCTGCGTGCGTACCCGCGATACCACCGCGGGCCTGAACGCAACGCCGACGGCCAAAAGGATCAGCGCGGCGGATTCGGCCAGGAAAACTGCGGCAACTGCGGACAAGCGACGGATCAGCGCTGCAGGCGCCACCGCGCTCGCGAAAAAGAGTACAACGACACACGTGGCTGCCTGAAGAATGAGGGCCGCAGAGCCCACTGCCACCGCGAACCGCCTGCGATCCACCGGAGTGGGTGCCAGCCAGGCGCCGGCGGCGAGAGTGACTCGGAGCGCTGCCACGGTGTTGCCCAGAAGGCTCACTACAACGATGGCCAGCGCCGCGGTGCCGAATGCATCGTTGGCGCTGATTCCCATGGGCACCGCCAGAAGAACCGGGAGGGCTGCGCGCGCAATGACCTTCGGCTTCAGAAAAACGCTCGCCTGACCAGCGGCCCAATAGGACAGCGGCGTCAGAGTCGGCGCGCTCGCCCAATGGGTGCGCGGGAATCTCACTTTCACGTAGTGGGAGTTCGGCACACCGCCCTGTCGCAGCCTGGCCAGCGAGCCTAAGAGCAATCCGATGCCAAAGCACACCGTCACGAGCACGAGAAGTCTGGCGGCAATACCCGTATGGAAGCTGGAGAGCGCAGCTGCGGCAAGGAGCAGCGCTATTGCAAGAAGCTGCAATCCCGGCGCAAACGTCATGCGCAGAAAATGCGAACGGGAGACAGGGAGCGGTGAGAGCCAGGATGATGCGTCTTCCGCCGCCATCCGCACCCTGCGGCGGTGGGCGCCCACGTAAGACCACAGGAATGCCCCAAGGCCGACCAACCCCCAGTGGTCCCAAGCCGTCTCGAGTGCAGTACCGAAGCGAGCAGCCCCCCAGACGGCGCCACAGACCGCAACCACACAGGCAGCGGTGAGCCACCTGTATCGTCGGAATGCGTTTACACAGCGGAGAACGGCGACCGCGGTGTAAGGCCGCGAGAGGGCCCAACCCGGCACGAGGCGCGAGATCGAACTCCACGCCCGGGGTGTCGCCATTTTTACCTCTTTGGGATGTACAGGTCTGTCAACGTCCCCTCGAACGCCTCGGCAGCCCCGGCCACGGTCTCCGAGAGCGTCGGATGAGGATGGATCGTGAGGCCGATGTCAGCCGCATCCGCGCCTGTCTCGATCGCGAGCGCAATCTCGCTGATGAGGTCGCCGGCGTTGGTACCGACAATGCCGCCGCCCAGCACCCGATGGGTCTCGGGGTCGAAGAGCAGCTTCGTGAAGCCGTCCTCCCGTCCGAGCGAGAGTGAACGGCCATTGGCAATCCACGGGAATGCGGCCTTCTTGAAGGCAACTCCGTTGGCCTTCGCGTCAGTTTCGGTGAGCCCCACCCACGCGATTTCCGGATCGGTGTAGGCAACGGAGGGGACGACACGTGCATCGAAAGAGCGTTTGTGTCCGGCGGCGACTTCCGCTGCCACCTTCGCCTCATGCATCGCCTTGTGCGCGAGCATCGGCATGCAGGCGATGTCGCCGATCGCAAAGATGTGCGGCACGTTGGTGCGCATCTGCTTATCGACGGGGATGAACCCGCGGGCGGACACATTGATGCCGGCGACCTCGGCGGCAATCGCTTTGCCGTTAGGTACGCGGCCCACGGCCACCAGCACACGCTCGAATACTTTCGAGGGCGGCGCGCCGTTGCTGGCCGTGCCGCCTTCAAAGGTCACGCGCAAGCCTTCCTTGAGCGCCTCCACCTTGGACACCTTGGTGCCCAGCAGGATCTGCTCGTATCGCGCGCGGATGCGCTTCTCGAGCGGCCGCACCAGATCGGGATCGCAGCCGGGCATCAATTGCGGTGTCAGCTCGACGACGCTCACTCGGCTGCCGAGCGCGTCGTATACGCACGCCATCTCGAGCCCGATGATGCCGCCTCCCACGATCAGCAATTCGCCGGAGAACTCCGGCAGCTCCAGCGCATCGGTCGAGTCCATGATGCGCGGGTCGGTCGGCAGTCCCGGCAGACGGATCGCCTCGGAGCCGGCGGCGATGATGCACTGGTCGAAGCGAATACGCTGCGAGCCGCTGCTACCCATCACCTCGACCACGTTCGCGCTCACGAAGCGCCCCGAGCCCTGTACGACTTCGACCTTCCGTTGCTTCGCCAGCACCCGCAGTCCGCCCGTCAGCTTGTTGACCACCGACTGCTTCCAGGAGCGCAGCGAGGGAAGATCGAGCGCAGGTGCACCGAAGGCGATTCCGTGATGGCTCATCTCCTCCGCTTCTTCGATAACACGCGCGGCATGCAGCAGCGCTTTGGAAGGAATGCAGCCGACGTTCAAGCAGACACCACCGAGACTCGACCAACGCTCCACGAGCGTGACCTGCAAGCCCAGATCCGCCGCTCTGAATGCAGCCGTGTAGCCGCCCGGTCCCGCCCCCAGCACCAGCAGGTGCGTCGAGCGGTTGTGTTCGACCTCAGTCAGGTTCCGCTGCGTCATGTCGGGAATCGGCATGCGGACCGTGTCTCCCGCGCTCTCGGGGCGCGCGATGGGCGCGGCACCGTTTCCGGATGTCGCGGGAGAGCCGGCTGCGGTCGGCGCCTGATCAGGCGCGCGAGCGGTGGCGGCTGCCGCGCCTTGGGCCGCCGCGCCTTGGGCTGACGCGCCTTGGGCCGCCGCGCCTTGGGCCGACGCCCCTGATCCGCCCTGGGCCGCTGCGCCTGCACCTCCCTGGGCCGCTGCGCCTGCACCTCCCTGGGACGTTGCGCTCGCGCCGCCCTGGGCTGCTGCGCCCGCGCCGGCCTCGACCCGCGCGATGATCGCCCCTTTGGACACCTTGTCTCCGCGCTTGAGGAGTACCTCTGCGACCTTACCGCCGGAAGTGGCGGGGACATCGAGCGATGCCTTGTCGGTCTCGAGCGTGACCAGCGGTGTATCGACCTCGACGGTGTCACCGACCTTGATCAGGACGTCGACGACGGAGACGTCGCTGTTGTTTCCCAGATCTGGAACCAGCAGATCGACGCGGCTCACGGAAGAGCCTCGACGAGCTCATGGGGGCTGGCGAGGGTCTGTGCGAGGAATGTAGTGAATCGAGCCGCCAGTGCACCGTCGATCACGCGATGATCGTAAGACAGCGACAACGGCAGCATCAGGCGTGGCACGAAGTTGCCATCCCGATATACCGGCCGCATTGCCGAGCGCGACACACCCAGAATCGCGACCTCGGGAGCGTTGATGATCGGTGTGAAGGCTGTGCCACCGATGCCTCCCAGGCTGGAGATCGTGAAGCACCCGCCCTGCATGTCGGTTACCTGCAGCTTGCCGCTGCGCGCCTTCTCGGACAGCTCCCCGAGCTGTCGTGCAGTCTTGTAGATATCCTTCCGGTTCGCGTCGTGCACGACCGGTACGACCAGTCCATTGGGCGTATCGGCGGCAAACCCGATGTGGATGTATTTCTTGAGGATCAGGCTCGTCCCGCTGGGATCCAGCGACGCATTGAAGAGCGGGAACTGCTGCAGGGCCTTGACGCAGGCGCGCATGATGAATGCGAGCGGCGTCAGCTTGATGCCGGCCTCCTGTGCGGCCTGCTTCATCCGGCCGCGCAACTCCTCCAGCTCAGTGATGTCCGCCTCATCGAATTGAGTGACATGCGGGATGTTGACCCAGCTGGCGTGCAGGCGCGGTCCGGAAATCTTCTGGATGCGCGACAGCGCCTTGGTCTCGATGGGCCCGAACTGAGCGAAGTCCACGACGGGCACTGCAGGCAGCGCGCCGCCCCCGGGAGCTGTTGCCGGAGCCGGGGCGCCACCTGACAGCGCCTTCTTTACGAACGCCTTCACGTCGTCATGCGTGATGCGTCCCTTGAATCCTGTGCCTTTGACGTTCGTCAGATCGACACCGAGCTCGCGCGCGAGCAGGCGCACCGACGGCCCGGCGTGGGCGCGCGAAAACCCCGGCTCGTTGATGAGCGGGAGATCGGCCCGAATCTGTCCGACACTCGCAGCCTGTGCCACTGCTTCAGCGGCGGCGCCTCCCTGCGCACCGGGTGCGGAGCCACCGGATGTGGGCTTGCCGGCGGCGGAGCCAGGCGCCGCTAACGAGGAGCCGGAGCCGGGCCTCGAGGCCGCGGATCCTGCAGACCCTGCAACGCCCGCGGACCCTGCAGACCACGCGGGCCCCGCGTACCCTACGGGCCCTGCGGATGATGACGCCGGACCGGCGCCGCCGGGGCCTGCCGAAGGAGTGCCCCCACCCGGGCCCGCCGGAGGAGCACCCGTGGCACCGGAAGGAGCGCCGGTGGCACCGGAAGGAGCAACAGTGGCACCGGAAGCAGCGCCAGCAGCACCTGCCGGCTCCGCCGAGTCCCCCGCGCCCGCCTCGGACCGCAGAGTAACGACGAGATCACCCGTCGAGACTTTGCCACCCTTGGCGACGTGCACCTTCTCAACGACACCGCTGGCCGTGGACGGCACGTCCATGGTCGCCTTTTCGGTTTCCAGCGTGACCAGAGGAGCCTCCGGCTCGATCGTCTCGCCGGGCTTGACGAGAACGTCGATGACAGCGACGTCCTTGAAGTTGCCCATGTCGGGCA
>CAZLYG010000371.1:0-5688 GCA_964563075.1 uncultured Steroidobacteraceae bacterium
GCTTGTCCCCCGTGCTCATCGCTTCCATCCCCGTCAACTCTGGCTGTGAATCACACCGTCATCATCCAGCTGTACGGTAGCCGGTGAGTTCACGGACTCCATCACGATGATGGCCGATGCGGCACCGGTGACGTTGCGGGGGAAGATCAGCACGTGCTCCAGCTGGCCGTGGATCTTGGCCAGGCCGTACCAGTGCTCCTGCTCGTAGAACGGCTCCGTAGCCTGGGCGAAGCCGGACATGGCGAGCAGCGGTGAGGAGGACTCCGCGCCGGGAATGCACTCGAAGTCGGCCGGGACCGTCGTCATCGGGGTGCCGGGCCGGTACGTGAGGTGCAGGCCGTTCCAGTTGGCGGCCCAGTGCGAGCCTCCGGAATCCTCGGCCACAAACACATAACTGCCGTCGGCCGCAGTGCCGATCTTGAACTTGAGCCCTGCGTCCACACGGGCAGCGAGGCCGGCGTGCGCTTCGGTGCAGTTCTTCGTGACCGTCCATTCACGGAAGAAGTAGTCCGGGATGCTGGCCCCAGCGGCTTGCGCCGGCGAGTTGGCAGCGAGGCCGGCGACACAGAACTGCGCGGCGAGGGCGAGCGACAGGGCAACTTTGCGGGACATGGAAGTCTCCTCGAGCTTCTTTGTGGGATGGCGGATGAGCATCCGCACCTGTTCACTGCTGCGAGGAGCCGGCTTATCTCAGCGGTGCGTTGCGAATGCCCGCGTGTCGGAGCCCGGCAACGGTAGATACCTGTCGGGCGGTCCATGTCCGGTTGACCCAGGATGGGCGCGCCCGGGCAAGGACTTGCCCGCTGGAGGCAAGCCCGGTACGGGCCAGTCCCAATGGGCCAGCCGCTACCGGCCGGCTCACTCGGTCACGGTGTCAGATCGAGCTGTCAGGCCAGCCGTAGAGAGCGAAGGCCGCCCAGGTGTGCGAGCTCGAGGTGCGCGCCGCTTCGAGTTGGGCACTGCGCAGAGCCGCTGCGGCCGGCAGATGCTCGGCGAACAGATGCGTGTAGAACCTCTGCATGAAACTCGCCGTGGCCGTGTCATCGACACGCCAGTAGCTGGCAAGGACGGCAGCCGACCCTGCCTGGAGGAAGGCCTGTGCCGGCCCGAGCACCCCTTCGCCCGGGAGCAGCCGCCCGCGCGAGGTGTCGCACGCGCTCAGCACGACGAGGCGGGATTTCAGCTTCAGGCCGAGGATGTCCAACAGGCCGAAGGCGCTGGTGGGCCTGCCTGTCTCACTGTCGGGCGTCAATGCCAGCGCCGACAGGCGCGGTCGCTCGGCGTCGACACGGGCGTGAGTCGCGATATGCAACAGGTCGGCCCCGTCGTCGGCGGCCGAGCGCAGCGCAGCCGCGATGGCTGCGCAACCCAAAAGAGTTTCGAGGCGGCTCCCGGGCCGTGTCTGCCGGACCAGGCGCGCAACCATCGACACTTCCGTGCGGGTGCCGGGTAGCGGCGGCAGCGACTCCGTCCAATCGTCGCTGCCGCGGTTGGTCCCGGCGTGGCCGTGTGGCGCCGCAGCCGTCCGTTCGACGCACTCGCGCCGCCAGTCCTCGACCCTGAAGACCGGGTCGCCGAGCAGGACGATGCGCGGGGCGGCGTCGGCCACCCTTGGCGTAACGCGTACATTTGTCAGAAAAAGAGCTGACGGGGCAGTCGTAGTTTCCGCATGCTGCAGCACGAGGTCGTTGTCCGAATCGCCCGACCACGGCAGGACGGCGAAGGGGATGGTGTGGAGGGCATCTTCCGGAACGAAGATCAGCCGCCTCGCTGTCAGCCTTGCGCGCAGCGGCCACAGAACGAGTCGGGCCAGCCGCTGTGCCGCGGCGCGGACCTCGGCCGCTGGCGTGTCGCCATCGCGCAGTCGCTCACGCAGGTCGATGGCGGCACTCGCGATTTCGGCGCGTGTCCCGAGCCGCACGACATGCAGACCGTCCGCCCCGAGCACGAATGCGAACATGTCGCGTGCGCCGGCCGCGTATTCGACGAGAGTCGCGCCGAGCTTGTCGAGCGTTTGCGTGAGCTTGCCGCGATCCAACTGCTCCCAGTCGCCGGTCTGGGAGCGCGACGCGTTCTGCAGGGCGGCGAGCGTCTGCCCCGACGTCGCGGCGGAATCCTTGCCAGTCAGCACGACCTGGCGCAGCAACTCCCGATAGCGGGACGCAGGCGGCGCCGTCAGCCCCTCTGCCGCTCCCTGTGTGGTCTGGGAGACCGCGTAGCGCAGGCTGCGCGCCCGGCCGCGCTCGGACACGGAGAAGGCATCCCACGCCAGCGACTCGTCCGCCGCCGCCTGTGAGGCGAACAAATCCGTGAGCTCCGTGAACACCGCGTGTTGTGTTGCAAGATAAGTGGCGCGGCGCTCGCCATCGAGCTGATCGATGGGCACGGCCTCGATGAGATCGACGGCCACCTGCAGCGTGTGTGCCGCGTCGGCATTCTGCTCGTTCTTGCGATAGGCGGCCGCGACCAGGCGCAGGGACATCACCGTCTGGTCGATATCGCCCCGCGCCATGCTCGATTGCAATGCGTGGTAGGCGCTCGGCAGGAGTTGCGGCGAGTCGCCGTCCAGCAGCTGCGACTTCACCACCCCGAGTTGAGCGATGCCACGGTGCTCATATGCAGCGGGGATTTTGGCCGCGTCGGCGATCGCGAGCGAACGCTGAAACGCGGCCTGCGCTGCGCCGGCTTTGGCCTGATCCAACAGGAGCTCTCCCTCGGCATTCTCGAGGCGCATCTGTGCGCGTGCCGTCGACGCATACGGCCGCGCGGCATTCAAACAGCTGCGAGCGCGCGCCGACTCTCCTTCCAGGGCGAATGCATCGCTCAACGACAGCAGGGCGTCAAAGACTGTCACAAGGTTGTCGCTCGCGAGGGAGACAGGGTCGAGGGGGTGCCGGCACACGTTCGAGCGCAACGCATGCTCCTCGACATAGCCGCGTGTGGACGTGTCGGGTGCGATGCCGGCTGGCGTCGAGGGTTGCACCGCGGCAAGCAGCGGCTGACAAGGCAGGGTTGCCGCGCGATCGAGGTCGCTCTCCGCATCGCCGAGCGTACCGATCTGCACGAGCAATGTGCCCGCGTATGCGAGGGTGCGGCGCACGCCGAAACAGTCGCCAAGCTGCGCGTACTCGCGCAACGCCGTCGCGTGCGATCGTTCGCTGCTGCTGAGCAGACCTACCGTGCCCTGCAACCGTCCCATGTTGTTGGAGATGTCGGCGACGAGCTTCGGTTCGAGTTGTGGGCTCAGGTAATGCAGCGCGTCCGCGTAGGCCGTGAGCGCCGAGGAATAGTTGTTGCTTTCCTCGGCGATCACCGCCAAGTCCTGACTGGCGACGCCGTAGCAGTCCCAGTCGTGCATGTCGCGACAGCTGCGGGCGACGGAGGTGAAGATAGAGCGGGCGCGATCCGGTGCATCCAGGACGTACTCGAGCTGGCCCTCGATGTTGCCCAGCCGCACCAGCTCCCGGCTGCCGAGGGAGCTGCGGAGCTCGTAGCGGCGCGCAGCTGCCAGGCGCGCGCGGATTGCCGGTGCAATGCTCTTCGGGTCCTGTCCGGGGGTGTCCAGAAGGGCCTTGGCCTGCAAGGCCACCAACGCCCCCCGATAGACCGGGTCCACTCCGTCGCCGTAGTCCTGTATGGCCATGCTGGCGAGTGCGTAGCTGTCGCGTTTGCGATCGAAGCGGCGGTAGGCGAGCTCGGCCATCGCCTGCCGCGCCTGCGCCGCCCGGCGCCGCAGCCCAAGCTCGTCGTAGCGCCGCGCTGCGGCCCGGTAACGCTCGAAACTGGCTGCCCAATCCTCCCTGTGAACAGCCTGTCCGGCGTCGGCAAAAGCCTGCTCGGACTGCAAGCGGCCGATGGCCGATGCCGGAATGATCTCGGCATCGGCGCAGATCTCGCCCCCCAGGTCGCGATCGTCCTCAGTGCGGACGTGCAGCGTGTGTGTCTGTGACACCGTGGTGCCGCTCACCAGGGCTATTGCACCGATCCGTGCTACCGGCGAAGAGGCGTCGGGCGAGCCGTCCAGGTGAGCCGAGACCGACAGCCCACGCTCCTCGAGGGTGACAAGCAACCGCCCGGGCTGCGGAGCGGTCAGCATCACCGCGACCTCGCCTTGTCCGGCGACGCGCAGACAATGGTGCAGCAACGGGAATACGGAGGAGGAGGCCGGCGCGCCGCAGGCAGCGAGGCACAAGGGCGCCGCCAGCGCGAATAACCGGCGGCCCAGTGCGACGGTGGACCGGAACGGCACGGCGCGTATCGATGTCTTCAGTGACTGCAGGACTGATCAACCCGCTGCGTGAGCGCTCGTTCTACGCCAAGTTGCCGTGCCGTGCCAAGGTCTCGCGCGGCCGGCGCGACCTCGCGTGGGTCCTTGGGCCCGGGCGACTCATGTATGCTCGCTGAGGCCGGCCGGGGCTGCACCGAGGGGACAGGAATCACCATGAATAAGAACATCGTATCGGCTCTGCTGGAAGAGCGATCTTTCCCACCCGACGCGCAGTTCACTGCCCATGCGCGCATCAAGGCGCGCGATCTTGAAGCGATGCGCCAACACGCGCGCCGCGATCCTGTCGGCTTCTGGGGCGATCTGGCCCGGAAGGAGCTGGTCTGGCACAAGCCGTTCTCCGTGGTCCTGGACGATTCTGCCGCCCCGAACTACCGCTGGTTCACCGATGGGCAGCTGAACGTCTCCTACAACTGCCTGGACGTCCACCTGGCCGAGCGCGGCCACAAGACGGCCATCATCTTCGAAGGCGAGCCGGGCGACACGCGACGCTTGAGCTACCGTGAGCTGCACTCGGATGTGTGCCGTTTCGCGAACGCTCTGCGTGCGCAGGGCGTGGGTCGCGGCGATCGCGTGGTGATCTACATGCCGCTGATTCCCGAGATCGTCGTTGCGATGCATGCGTGCAATCGCATCGGCGCGATTCACTCCGTTGTGTTTGGAGGGTTCTCGGCGCCCGCACTGAAGGACCGGATCGAGGACACCGAAGCGAAGCTGGTCATTACGGCCGACGGCGGCTGGCGCGGCGGGAACGTGGTTGAGCTGAAGGCCGCGACGGACAAAGCGCTGGCGGGCGGCTGCCCGAGCGTGCAGAGCGTCATCGTCTATCGTCGCACCGGCAAGGCAGTGCCCATGACGGCAGGACGCGACCACTGGTGGCAGGATGTCATTGAAGGACATGCGCCGGTGTGCGATCCGGAGTGGGTGGATGCGGAGCACCCCCTCTACCTGTTGTATACGTCCGGCTCGACAGGCAAGCCGAAGGGGATTCAACATTCCAGCGGCGGCTACCTGCTGGGCGCGAAGACGACGACGCAGTGGGTGTTCGACCTGCGCGATGACGATGTGTTCTGGTGCACGGCCGACGTCGGCTGGGTGACCGGGCACAGTTATGTGGCTTACGGTCCGCTCGCGGCGGGCGCGACCGTTGTGCTCTACGAGGGCGGTCCGATGACCCCCGACGGCGGGCGCTTCTGGAAAATCTGTCAGACGCACGGTGTGTCGATCTTCTACACGGCGCCGACCGCGATCCGTGCCCTGATGAAGCTCGGGGACGAGCTGCCGGCCAGGTACGACCTCTCGCGCCTGCGACTGTTGGGAAGCGTGGGCGAGCCGATCAATCCAGAAGCCTGGATGTGGTATCAGCGGGTGATCGGGGGCGGGCGCTGCCCGATCGTCGATAC
>CAZLYG010000372.1:0-5680 GCA_964563075.1 uncultured Steroidobacteraceae bacterium
GATAGAGTGCCGTGCGGCTTCCGGACTGGCCGAGGCATTTCACGGCCGCAAGGTCGTTCTGGGCCCCTGAGGGGCCAGCGCCGCTACTTGTCACTGCACGGGGGCTCGAAGATTAGGCATGAAAATTCTGGTCACCGGTACCGAGGGCTACATAGGAACCCGACTCGCTCCGCTGCTCATCGCCGATGGACACGAGGTCATGGGCCTGGACACGGGCTACTACCGGGATGGCTGGCTGTACAGCCCGCCCACACCGTATTTCACTCCTCGCCAGATCATCAAGGATCTGCGTGAGATCCGCCCGCAGGACCTCGAGGGGTTCGACGCTGTAGTGCACCTCGCCGAGCTATCCAACGATCCGCTGGGCGAGAACCGCCCCGAGGTCACATACAAGATCAACCACGAAGGCTCGGTCAACATCGCACGCCTGGCCAAGAGCGCCGGAGTTCGGCGTTTCATCTATGCCTCCTCGTGCAGCGTCTATGGACTGGGAAGCGGAGATTGGCTCGATGAGAGCTCGCCCCCGAACCCGCAGACCGCTTACGCCCGTTGCAAGGTCATGGTGGAGCGCGATGTCGGCCCGCTGGCGGATTCGGGGTTCTGCGTGACATTCCTGCGCAACGCGACTGCATACGGAGCTTCGCCCCGCATGCGTTTCGACATCGTGATCAACGACCTGTGTGCGCTCGCCTGGACCAAGCGCAAGATTGCGATGACGAGCGACGGTACGCCGTGGCGGCCGGTCGTGCACGTGGAGGATATCTGTCGTGCCGTTCGGTGCGTGCTGCAGGCGCCGCAGCCGGCGGTGAATGGCCAGATATTCAATGTGGGCGCCAACTCGGAAAACTATCAGGTGCGGGAGATCGCGCGGACGATTGCAGAAGTGTTCCCGAGCTGCGAGGTGACTGTCGGCTCGAGCGCCGGCGACAATCGCAGCTACCGTGTCAAGTTCGACAAGATCGGGCGCCACCTGCCTGAGTTCCGCTGCGAGTGGAATGCACACAAGGGGGCGCAGGAGCTGCGTGCCCTGTTCGAGCGCATCGAGCTGAGCCCCGAGACGTACGCATTCAGGGCGTTCACGCGTTTGAAGCAGCTGCGCTATCTGTCCAGCACCGGACAGATCGATGACGAGTTCCGTTGGAAGTGACCTGTGAAGTTCAGCTCGACAGCCCTCGAAGGAATCCGCATCGTCGAATCCGAGTTGCTCACCGATGCGCGCGGCTATTTCATGCGCGTATCATGCGCGCGCGAGTTCGCCGATGCCGGCATTCCAGGGGCATTCGTGCAGGCGAGCCTCTCGAGCAACGACCGGGAGGGCACCGTGCGCGGTATGCACTTCCAGTGGCCGCCGTCGCGCGAGGGCAAGCTGGTCCGCTGCATCAGCGGCGCCATATTCGATGTCATGGTGGATCTCAGGCCCGACTCTGTCAGTTTCCTGAGGCACTGCACGGTGGAGCTCTCCGAGCGCAACGCCCGTGCCGTTTACATCCCTCCAGGCTTCGCACATGGCTTCCAGGTTCAGGAGCCCGGCGCGCGCGTGCTGTACCACATGACCGACTTCTTCGAGCCGGATCTCAGCGACGGCTATCGCTACAACGATCCCGCCTTCGGCATTCGATGGCCGCGTCCTGTTACCGTCATCAGCGAGCGCGATCGCGAGGCGCGCACCTTTGATGTCGAGCGCCATCGAGCTGACTATGCTCGCCATGCCGGCCGGCATTGATCGAGAGCGCAGCAGATGAGTTTCGATCGCCTCAAAACCCGCGAATATTGCAACGAGCTCGGTGAGCGCGCGTACGCATTCGCCCGCGAGCTGTTCCCGATCTGCCGCAGCATTACCGGGGACGGCGTGCGCCAGACGCTCGCCCTGGTCGGTGCCCGGATTCCGCTGCAGCAATACGAAGTCCCCAGCGGTACGGCCGTGTTCGACTGGCAGGTGCCTCCCGAGTGGAATATTCGGGACGCCTACGTGAAGGACTCGCATGGGCGCCGGGTGATCGACTTCCAACAGTCCAATCTGCACGTCGTGAGCTACTCGACGCCGGTGCGGGAGAGTATGTCGCTCGCGCAGCTGCGGACCCACCTGCACTCGATTCCCGAGCATCCTGATTGGATTCCTTACCGCACCAGCTACTACAAGCCGTACTGGGGGTTCTGCCTGCGGCACCGGGATCTGCAGTCCCTGCCCGAGGACCGCTACGAGGTATGCATCGACTCGACGCTCGCCCCCGGACACCTCACCTACGCTGAGGCCTATCTACCGGGAGCCTCCTCGCAGGAAGTACTGATCTTCACTCACATCTGCCATCCTTCCCTGGCAAATGACAATGCGAGCGGCATCGCTGCCGCCACCGAGCTGGCAGCGGCGCTGGCCAATGAGCCACGGCGGTTGAGCTACCGCTTCGTGTTTGCTCCGGGGACCATCGGTGCCATCACCTGGCTGGCGCGCAACGAGGCGCATGTCGGACAGATCGCGCATGGCCTGGTGCTCGGCCTGCTGGGCGATCCGGGACCTCTGACTTACAAGAAAAGCGCGCAAGGCAACGCCATCGTGGATCGAGCTGCGGTGCACGCACTGCAATCCATCGGCGCGGCGAACCGGATCGAGTCGTTCTCGCCGTATGGTTACGACGAGAGGCAGTTCTGCTCGCCGGGATTCAATCTGCCGGTGGGGCGTCTCACGCGCTCTCCCAACGAAGGGTATCCGCAATACCACAGCTCCGCCGACGATCTCACGCTCATTGCGGGAAAACACGTTGGCGAGTCGCTGCATGCCTGTGCGCACGTGCTGGACACGTTGGATGGCGACGGAACCTACCTCAATGCCAATCCCAGGTGCGAGCCGCAGCTGGGCAAACGCGGCCTGTACCGGCCCACCGGCGGGAAAGGCCCCGGACAGCACGAGCACGCTCTGTTATGGGTGCTCAACCAGTCCAACGGCGAGCGCACCTTGCTGGACATAGCGGAGCGGGCGCGCCTGCCTTTCGATGTGATCCGCTCGGCAGCCGATGCGCTGCTGGGCGCAGGTCTTCTGACACCCACCCCAGAGGCACGTACGACATGAAAGTGGTCCTGTTCTGCGGCGGTCTCGGTACGCGCCTGCGCGAGCATTCGGACACGATTCCGAAGCCTCTCGTCACGGTGGGGTACCGCCCTCTGATCTGGCACCTGATGCGCTACTACGCCCACTTCGGCCACAAGGATTTCATCCTGTGCCTGGGCTACCGCGGGGATCTCATCCGCGAGTATTTCCTGAACTACCAGGAGTGCATGTCCAATGACTTCACCTTGAGCGAGGGCGGGCGGCGGATCGAGCTGCATGCCTCGGACATCCAGGACTGGCGCATCACCTTCGTGGATACCGGGCTGCATTCGAATATCGGGCAGCGCCTGTTGCGGGTACGCAAGCACGTCGCGGGCGAGGCCGCCTTTCTCGCCAACTACGCGGACGGCCTGTCCGACCTGCCGCTGGATGAGCTGGTCGCCGACTTCGAGAGAAAAAACGCCGTCGCCAGCTTCGTCGCCGTGCAGTCGTGGCAGAGCTTCCACGCGGTCCAGGCGGGCGCGGACGGCTTCGTATCGTCCATGGGGTCCATGCGCAACGCCGAATTCCTGATCAACGGCGGATTCTTCGCGCTGCGCCGGCAGATTTTCGACTACATCAACGAAGGCGAGGAGCTCGTCGAGCAGCCGTTTGCCCGGCTCATCGAGCGGCGCCTGCTGGCGACGTTCCGCTACGGCGGCTTCTGGCAATCGATGGATACCTTCAAGGACAAGATCACTTTCGATCGCATGGAGGCGCAGGGGAAATGTCCGTGGATGGTATGGAAGGGGCAGGGGAGCAGCCGATGAGCGAAGATACGATTGCAAAATGGGCCGCGCTGCGCAGCAGCCCCGATGAGGTGAGCCACCGCCAGCGCCTGGGGGAGATCTTCGATGCGCTTCCGGTGGACACCGCGACACTGTTGTATTCGCAGTTGAGCCTGTTCCAGTCGCGCCAGGACCTGAGCCGCGTGCTGTTGCTCAGCGACCTGTACCGCCAGTACATACTGCCCAGCGTCGGCGTGATCATGGAGTTCGGCACGTTCCTCGGGCGCAATGCGGCTCTCTTCAGCAACTTGCGTGCAACGTTCGAGCCCTACAATTTCACCCGGCAGATGGTGGTATTCGACACTTTCCAGGGCCTGGCAGGGGTCGGAGCCAAGGACGGCGGCGCTGCGGTCGCCCGCGACGGTACCTACAGCGTGGCGGGGGCAGATGCCGACTACGGCGCCACGCTCGCCCGCATACTCGAGCTGCACGAAGCGGCGGCACCGCTCAGCCACATCCGCAAGTTCCGCATCGTTGCCGGTGATGCCCGCGAGTCGGTCGTGCGTTACCTGGCGGAGAATCCACAGACGGTGATCGCCTGCGCCTATTTCGACATGGATGTCTACGAGCCGACGCATGCGGTGCTGGAGGCCATCAAGCCGCATCTGCACCGCCAGTCGCTGTTGGTATTCGACGAGCTCAACTGCCGCGAGTTTCCCGGAGAGACGCAGGCCGTGAGGGATTCGACGGGACTGCTGTCATTGCGTCTGCAGCGCAGTCCGCTGCACCCCTGGATCAGCTATTCGGATTGTTCGCTGTTGGCGTGAGGGTCGGAAGCACCTAACCATGACAAGCATACATTACGATTCACCCCTGTCGGACGCCGAGCGCCGGGCTTGCCTGTATGCCGGGGATCTGTTCGTGTACGGTCCGACCGCCAGCTCGCGCAAGCTGGTCGAGCTGGGCCGCGAGATGGTCGCGCAGGCATTCGCTCCGCTGGATCCCGAGCGCGCGCAGTTCGATCTGCCGGTCGAGCGCTATGCGCAGATTCTCGCGGCGCTGAAGCCTGCGTTCATCCATCATCCGCGCTGCAAGGAGCTCCTGCCGGGGATACTCGGGGAGCTGGGTTGCGATCCCGAGCGGACTTACTTCGATGTGCCGCGCATGCGCACGGCGACCAGCGACGAGTATCTGTCGACGGGCATCGCCTATGCCTTCCATCCCCATCGCGATACGTGGTACTCGGCGCCTTTTTGCCAGCTCAACTGGTGGATACCGATGTTCGGGTTGAGTGCGCAGAACTGCATGGCCTTTCATCCCCATCATTGGTCGGCGCCGTTGCGCAATACGTCCGCGGAGTACAACTACCAGGAATGGAATCGCACCGCGCGATTCAGCGCCGCCGCCCAGATCGGAGCGGACACGCGCCGGCAACCGAGAGCCACGGAGCCCGTGCGGGCGGATCCGCAGATTCGCCTGCTGCCGCCGGTCGGCGGAATCATCGTGTTCTCGGCTGCGCAGTTGCACTCGACCGTGCCCAACACCTCCGGACGCACACGCTACAGCATCGATTTCCGCACCGTGCAGCTGGATGACGTGTTGGCACAGGCCGGCGCGCCCAACATCGACTCGTACTGCACGGGTACCACGATGGGTGACTACCTAAGATGCTCCGATCTGCAGCATCTCCCGAGGGAAGCCTCGGCTGCCTACGACTCGGGTCCACCCCAAGCTGTCGTGAGCCAGACGTGACCGGCCAGGGGAGCACAAAGCGGGCGCTCATCACGGGAGCCACCTCGGGTATCGGCGCGGCGATCGCAGCCCGCTTGGCTCGAGAGGGTTTTGCGCTCGTGATGCTGGGCAGGGACAA
>CAZLYG010000373.1:0-5677 GCA_964563075.1 uncultured Steroidobacteraceae bacterium
CGCCTCGAAGGTGCGGTCGAGCTCGATCTTGCCGATCTCGCTGCGCAGCGTCGTCTGCGCCAGCTGCGAGATGGCGAATGCATAGTTGGTAATCCCGTAAGAGGCGAGATGCGGATCCAGCACCTGCATGTACAGGACCGCGTCGACGCCGACCTGGACGTTGTCCCGCGTGATGCAGATCTGTTCCGCCACATCCAGTGCCTGCTCTTTCAGGCTATGGCGATAGGCGACGCGCTCCATGAACGGGATCAGCAGATGGAATCCGGCCTGCAACGTACGGTTGTACTTCCCCAGGCTCTCCACCACGTAGGCGCTCTGCTGGGGCACGACTGTCGCCGTGCGCCAGATCGCGATCACGACGATGAGGGCGATGATGATGAACGCATACGAGGTGTACATTCGCTTGGATCCCCCGGAAGAAAAGCTCTAAGGGGCGGGCCGCACCAGCAGTGTCAGACCCTGGACGCTCGCGATCCGGGCCGGCGCTCCGCAAGCGATCGCAGTGGAGCTGTCGTTCATGACTGTCCAGTAGGTGCCGCCATGCTCGGCCTGGCAGCTCTCCCCCGGGGCCAGCGCCACGTGCAGCGTAATCGTTCCGCCGACGGGCCCGGTCTGAACCGGAGGCGCCTGAGCGTGCAGGTGGCGATAGATACGGCCGCGGAACAGCAGCATCGAGAGGATCGCGAGCGCGGCGAACGTCACCCACTGCGCCCAGTCTGCGAATACCGGCGTGAGCGCGGTGATCACGCCAACAACGATCGCAGCGCTGCCGACGAACACCAGGTAGAAGTGCGCGTTGACGAAAATCAGCTCTGCGCCCAGGAGTATGGCACCGGCGATCGTCCATCCCCACCAGCTCAATCAGACCCCCTTGCCGCTCGCGGCCGAGTGTACGCATTATAAGCTCAAGCTCCGGAGCAGCCACAGGCGGGGGAGAACTGGGGGCGACGCATCGGCCCGTGACGTCTAGAATGGGCCCATGGGGATACGTTCGCGATTCAGCCCGATCGGGCTTCTCACGATTTTGCTCTGCAGCCCGGCCCTGACCGCGCCGGCCACTCAGGTTTCTGACCCGGTCCGCGACGAGTTCGTAGCGGCCATGCAGCGCGTGCGCCAACACGCGACCGAGTCGCCAGACTCACCGGCTCTTCAGAACTACGTCATCTACGACTATCTTGTCGCGGCGAGACTGCGACGTGATCTGGCAAGCACCCCCAGCGAGGACCTCGATACCCGGATCGATGCTTTCCTTCACGTACACACCGGCCAGCCTGTGGCTCGCGCGCTGCGCAACGAATGGTTGGCGAGTCTGGCCATGCGACAGCGCTGGGACTGGTTCCTGCCGCGTGCCGTCGATCTGAATACCTCGCAGCTCATCTGTGACCGCCTCGCGGGACGGCTGGCGACCAACGACACAGCTGGCCTGGCGACCGAGGCGCTGGCTCGCTGGAGCCAGCCACAGCGGCAGCCTGAAGAGTGCTCCCCAGTATTCGCCTGGTTGAGGAACCAGGGGTTGCTGACCGCGGCTCTAGCCGAGAACCGTGCGCGGGCAGCGCTGGCGGCCGACAATCCACGGCTTGCGCGCGAGTATGCCGATGACGTCCCGCCTGCTGCGCTACCTCCTCTGCTGGAATGGGCACGGCTGCTGGAAGCGCCGAAGGCCGCCCTGACGGAACTGGCCGACAAGAAGACGCTCTCCGTGGAGCCGGCCGCACTAGAGGCGGGGTTCAGCAGGCTCTCCCGCACGGACGCAGCAGATGCATTGGCCCTTCTACCCTCGCTGCTGGCGCGCTCCGACATGACACCGGCGCTGCGCGCCAGGCTGCAACGCATGGCGGCGCTCGGCGCCGCGTATGGCCGTGATCCCGGCGCGATCGGCGCGTTCAGCCAACTACCTGAGGACGCTGTCGACTCCGACGTGCAGGAATGGCGAGTACGTGCTGCGCTGTGGGCGGGAGACTATGCGAAGGCGCTGAAGTGGATAGAGGAGATGCCCACGAGCCTCGCGACACAGCCGCGATGGCGCTACTGGCGCGCTCGATCGATCGAAGCCACTCTGAGCGCGGACGCTGCAGCACCTCTGTTCAACGATATCGCCGGCCTGCGTGACTTTTATGGGTACCTGGCGGCCGATCGGCTGCACAAAGACTACGCATTGAACGCGCATCCGTCGGCGAACGTCGAGTCGGAACAGAAGGCGCTCGCTGCGATGCCCGGCCTGATGCGCGCGCACGCACTGTTCGATTGCAACATGACGGATGAGGCCATCGCTGAATGGGCGGCCGTGATTGCGAACGCGGAGCCGGCGGTGAAGGTGCAGGCCGCCCACCTCGCGGCCCGCTGGGGCTGGTACACGCAGTCGATCGAAACCCTCGCCCAGGTCGGGGAGCTCGACGACGTGCGCCTGCGATATCCCAGGCCGTTCTCCTCGGCAGTCAACGAGGCCACCAAGCTCACTCAGCTTCCGCCTGATTGGATTCTCGCCGTCATGCGCCAGGAGAGCCTGTTCCGCGGCGATGCCGTGTCGCGTGCCGGTGCCCGCGGTCTCATGCAACTCGAGCCCTCGACCGCCGCGGCGGTCGAGCGTCGCTGGCATCTGCCTGCGCCGAGCAAAGAGGTGCCGTTCGACGCCGCTGCGGACGTAGCCCTCGGTGCGGCGTATCTGCGAGAGCTGCTCGATCGCTATGGCGGTGAGCTCGGCGTCAGCCTCGCCGCCTATAACGCGGGGCCGATTCCGGTCGCGCGCTGGCTGCCGCCCAAGTCGATGCCGGCGGATGTGTGGATCGAGAACATTCCCTACGGCGAGACGCGAAGCTACGTGCAGCGGGTGTTCGAGCACATCGTCGCTTTTGCGTGGGTCCGGGACGCCGAGCCGCCGCGAATCACCTCCCTGCTTCCGGAAATAGACCCGACCGTAGCCACTGCACAGCGGGTTTCCAGCCCGAACAGCGTCGTGCGCAACAGCCGGTCGAAGAAGTTGCAGCGGCTCGGTCAGAACTCCCAGAGGTCCCGGGGCACGCTCACGGAGCGCGAGTAAGGTTGGCCTTCAGGTAATTTGCCAGGCCGCCGAGCTCGAGGATCCGGCGCACCGATTCGGGCATTTGTGGGAAGGGATAGTCGCGCCCCTGGTGGGTGATCCGCCCCCCGGCCAGATCGATGGCAATGCGGTCGCCCTCGACGACGGCCGCATGGAGCTCCGGGCACTCGACAATCGTCAATCCGTCATTGATGGCGTTGCGATAGAACGTCCGGGCAAATGAAACCGCGACCACGGCCTTGATGCCGAGCCCCTTGATGGCGGTCGAGGCCTGCTCCCGCGCGCTCCCGCAGCCGAAATTGCGCCCGGCGACGAGAATGTCATAGTCGCGGAGCCTGGCGGGGAAGCCTTCTCCCAGCATCTCGAACGCATGCTGCGCCAGCTCCTTGGGATCGATATAAATCAGGTAACGCCCGGCAATGATGATGTCGGAGTTGACGTTGTCGCCGAACTTGAAAATCCGTCCTTCGATCTGCGTGGCTGACATCTCGCGCTCAACCTCGGAGGAATTCGCGGGGATCGGCGATCTCGCCCTTCACGGCCGAGGCCGCCAGCGTCGCGGGGCTGGAAAGATAAATGCTCGACTTGGGACTGCCCATGCGGCCGATGAAGTTGCGGTTCGCCGTCGATAACGACACCTCGCCATCCGCCATCGTGCCCCCGTCACCCGCACACGCGCCGCAGCCGGGGTTGGTCACAAGCGCACCGCTCTCGATGAGCGTCTGCAGCACTCCGGACTTCATCGCCTCCAGCAGAATCTGCCGGGACCCGGGCGTGACGATCAGGCGCACGCGCGGGTCGACCTTGCGTCCCCGGAGAATCTCCGCCGCAACGGCCAGATCCTCATACTTGCCGTTGGCGCAGGACCCCAGAAATGCCTGATCGATGCGCGTGCCCAGCACCTCCGTCACCGGCTTGGTGTTCTCCACCTGATGCGGGCAGGCCACCATGGGCTCGAGCTCCGCCAGCTCGACCTCGATCCGCTGCTCGTAGAGCGCGTCGGCGTCGGCGTAAACGGGCCGGTATTGCGTCGGGTCCTGCAGACGAGGTTGCAGATACTCGGCAGTCCTCTCATCCGGCGGAACGAAGACACACTTGGCACCCATCTCCATTGCGAGATTGGCCATCGTCATGCGCTCGGAGATGCTCATGCGCGGCAGCGCGTCTCCATAGAACTCCGCAGACTTGTAGCCGCAGCCGTCGGCGCCCAGGCGCCCGATCAGATGCAACATGAGATCCTTGGCGCTCACGGCGGCGGCAAAGTGACCGTTCAACACGAACCTCAGGGTCGTGGGCACTTTCATCCACAGCTTCCCCGTCACCCACACCGAAGTCACTTCCGTGTAACCGATGCCGGTACCGAGCGAGCCCAGCGCGCCGTAGATCGTGCAGTGTGAATCGGTGCCGACGACCAGGTCACCCGGCTTGATGTGGCCGTGCTCCATCAGCACCAGATGCGCAATGCCGGCGTCCACGTCGTAGAACTTGCGGATTCCGTACTCGCGCGCAAAGTTCCGTGAGGTCTGCTGGTCCTGCGCATACTTCTCGGTCTTCGCCGGGGAAATGTGGTCCAGCACGATAGCGAGGCGTTCCGGGTCATAGAGCTGCGTCGCGCCGATGCGCCGCATGACGCTGACGGACCGCCACGTGGCCGTGTGGCTCATCACCACATCCGGGTAGGCGTCGACGATCTCGCCTGGAGTGACCCGTGCCGCTCCCGACTTCGCGGCCAGAATCTTCTCCGCGATTGTCATTCCCATCCGGGCTTCGCTCCCTGCAGGCTCTCGGGAACCGCCACCGCAGCCCCCGTTCGGGGCTTCTTCTGGTAGTACGCCTGATAAATCACTGTGACGGCGACTGAGGCCACCGTGCCGAGAATGAGGGGCACGGTGGCGAGCTGGAACAGATGGCGCAGCGGAACCTGTTTGACCAGCATGCCCACCATCAACGGTCCCGCGGCGCCCCCGAGTCGCGCAAACAACATGAACCAGCCCACACCCAGCGCGCGCACGGAGGTCGGGTAGATGTTGCTGATGCAGGAGACCTGTGCGAAGTGCAGTCCGAGCACGCAGAACCCGACGGCCGCACACATGAGCATGAGATCGGTACCCACCAGGCCCGGCGCGCCGAGCGCGAAGATCAAAGGGATGGCGAGGACATAGAGGATCGTGCACGGGAGCATGCCGAGCCGGTCTACCGGCCGCATGACCGCCCACCCGCCCAGCGTTCCCACGAACTGAAACAATGCGACCGAGTGGCTCGCCTGTGCGAAGGACATGCCCGTGTCCGGGAGCAGCGTCGCCAGCCAGCTGTTGAAGGAATGAAAGACGATCATCGCGAGGAATGCGCCAAGCCACAGCAGGGGCGTGAGCACCGCCAGCTTGCCCTGGAACAGCTGTGCGTGCGAGGAGCGCCCCGCGCGAGCCTCCCCGCCGAGTACCAAGGCTGTGTCGGGTGTCAGCGAGAGCTGTGGCTGCAAGCGCCGCAATACCTGCTCGAGCGGCTCCCGACGCCCGGATCGCAGGCAGAGGAACTTCGGCGATTCCGGCAGAAGGAAGTAAACCGCCACCGCGAGCGCCAGCGGCACGAGACCGCCGACGAAGAACAGACTCTGCCAGCCATAGTGAGCGACCAGAGGCG
>CAZLYG010000374.1:0-5673 GCA_964563075.1 uncultured Steroidobacteraceae bacterium
GCGTCGCCCGCCCCCGACAGTTGCAGCAGGCACAACTCAGCACGGTAGGTACGCTCCCGCAGGAATTCCGTGTCCAGCGCCAGGTACTCGAGGGATGCGAGCCTGGCGGCCAGCTCGACCAGCTCTGCGGATGTCGTGACGATCGTATGCAACGTGTTCAAGGAGGATCTGTACAATTCGGCCCCTCGCATTATGCGAGTCCAGGGCCGCGCACGATAGTCATGGCAGAACGCCGATGGGACAGCCTGTAATGGGCCAGACCACCATGGTCCAGCTGATCCGGCTTTACGGTCAGATCGCGGTGTTGCGTCGAGGTCCGCAGGACGTACCGGCTTCAGCGCTGCTGCTGGCGGTGACGGTCATCGGCTATGTCCTGGTCAACGCCGTCGTCAACGGGGTGTTGCCTCCCTTGGATGGCCCGTGGCTGCCGCGCTTGATGCTTGACGTTGGATTCAACCTTGTATGGTTCGCGCTGTGGCTGAAGGTGGTGCGCCGCCCGGAGCGTATTCTGCAGACGACCACCGCGGTATTCGGGTTTCAGGCGGTGCTGGCGCCGATCATGATCGTCTCGGAGTGGCTCGCCGAGCGCTACCAACACGATCTGCTGTGGCAGCTGCCGTTCTCGCTGATCGCGCTCGTGCTGTTGATATGGCTGGTCGCCGCGCTCGGCCACGTGGTGAAAGCGGCTCTCGAGTGGTCCGGCCCCGCCAGTGTCGCGCTGGTCATTCTGCAGGTGCTGGTCGAGTACCTGTTGGCGGTCTCGATCTCCCCGCTCAAGTCCTGAAGGTACTCCCCCATGCACGTGCATATTCTCGGCATCTGCGGGACGTTCATGGGCGGCATCGCCGCTATTGCGCGCGCCGCCGGCCATCGTGTCACCGGTTCCGACCGCAACGTCTATCCGCCGATGAGCACTCAGCTGGAAGCCCTGGGGATCGAGGTGATCGAGGGTTTTGCCGCCGCGCAGCTGGACTCGAAGCCGGACGTCGTCGTGGTCGGCAACGTCATGACGCGCGGCCAGCCGGTAGTGGAGGCGCTGCTGGATCGGAGCATTCCCTATGCATCCGGCCCCGAATGGCTGTCGCGCGCGGTTCTCACGGATCGCTGGGTGCTGGCGGTGGCGGGTACGCACGGCAAGACCACAACCACGGCGCTGCTCGCCTGGATTCTCGAGCACGCCGGCCTGGCACCCGGCTTTCTGATTGGCGGGGTACCCGCGAATTTCGATACCAGCGCGCGCCTTGGCCGGGAGCCGTTCTTCGTCATCGAGGCGGATGAGTACGACACCGCGTTCTTCGACAAGCGTGCGAAGTTCGTCCACTACCGTCCGCGGACCGCAATTCTCAACAACCTCGAGTTCGACCACGCCGACATCTATCCCGACCTGGCTGCCATCCAACGGCAGTTTCATCATCTCGTGCGGATCGTTCCCGGAGCCGGCCGCATCGTCTGGAACGCAGGTGATGAGCGCCTGAAAGCCACGCTGGCGATGGGGTGCTGGACGCCCGCGGAGGGCTTTACAGCCGCCAGCGCGCCTGACACACAGGCGCTGTGGACGGCACGCCCGGGCGCCGATGACTTCTCGCGTTTCGAGGTGCTGGAGGGCGGCCAGCCGCGCGGCACCGTGAGTTGGTCGCTGATCGGAGCGCACAACATGGAGAACGCCCTGGCGGCAATCGCGGCCGCACGGCACGCGGGGGTGCCGGTCGAGCATTCGCTCGACGCTCTGCAGTCATTCGCAGGGATCGCCCGGCGCATGCAGCTGCGGGGCGAGGTCAACGGGGTCCGCGTATATGACGACTTCGCTCACCATCCGACCGCGATCGCCACCACCCTCGATGGCTTGCGGCGGCGGGTCGGAAAGAGCCGCATCGTGGCGGTGCTGGAGCCTCGATCCAACACGATGAAAATGGGAGTGCATCGCAACACGCTGGCGCCTTCCCTGGCGGGCGCCGACGAGATCTGGCTGTATGCGCCGGAGGATCTCGGCTGGGATACTGCGCCCATCATCGCCGCGCTGGGCAACCGTGGGCACTCGAGTCGCGACATTGACCTTCTCGCGGCCGAGTTGGCGCGTGCCTCCCGGCCGGGAGATCACATCCTGATCATGAGCAACGGCGGCTTCGGCGGGCTGCACGGCAAGTTGCTCGCAGCCCTGGGCAGTATGCGGTAGTCTTGCGGGCGGCATGTCCCGCTCCGCAAGTTCCGGCGCCTCGACCGCGGCCGCGCAGGCCGCCCTGCCGTTGTTCCCTCTCAACACGGTGTTGTTTCCCGGCGGTCCCCTGCCGTTGCGGATTTTCGAGACGCGGTATCTGGACATGGTCCGGCACTGCATGCGCGAGCGCTGTCCGTTCGGCGTCGTGTTGATCAGGGCGGGCGCGGAGGTGGGGGCCATCGCTGACACCGCCGACGTGGGCACGACCGCGCACATCGTCGACTTCAATCCCATGCCCGACGGGCTGCTCGGCATCAGCTGCCTCGGCGAGCGGAAATTTCGCGTGCTGCGCCGCTGGCAGCAGGGCGATGGCCTGAACGTGGCGGATATCGAGCTGTTGCCCGCTGAGGAACGCGTCAGTCTGCCGGAGGAGTTTCAGCATCTGGGTGTGCTGCTGCGCAAGGTGTTGCCGGAATTTGGAGAGCTGTATGCCGCCAGCCCGCTGCACCCGGAGGATGCCGCCTGGGTCGGGTACCGGCTGGCGGAAATCCTTCCAGTGAGTCTCTCGGAGAAGCAGCGGTGCCTGGAGATCGATGATCCTCTGGTGCGGCTGGGGCGACTCAACCCGCTTATCCGGCGGGCCGAGGAATAGTGTGCGGCGCCCGCTGCGCGCATCTTCGCGAGTCGGGCCGCTGAGCTGCAGGGGTGCTCGCGGGGAGGTTCTGGGCGACTGAACAAGAGCCAGGAGCTGCTCGTGGGGGGCGCGCGCCGCGGGAGAAAGGTGTTTCGGCGTCCCCGGTACCGGCGCCCCCTCAGATCTGTCGCGTGCGTTCCCCTGCACGCGCCGACAAACAGTCCGGTTACACACCTCACCGAACGACGGCGTCCGTCCTGGCGCCGCAAAGCAAGTCCTTCGCCCGTGCCGCGCGATGTGCAAAAAACCGCGCGATCGGAACCCCCATGACAACGCACGCTCCCAGCACCAGCCACCCCACAAACCCGTCGGTCTGGCTGAGGAGCCAGCTCAAGGGTTGCCCGCGTACCGCGGTCGACGTGCCGGTCACCGTGAGCATCACCCACACCCAGCCGGCATGCAGTCCGATGCACGAGGCTATGTGCCCGGTCGAGTTTCGAATCGCGGCCAGGATCACGCCGATGGCGAAATACGTGAGGAAAGCGGCGGCAATCGCGAGCGGGTCCGCAAAAGAATGCAGCGTGCCGGCGAGCAGATCCCAGCCGCTGGAGGCGGTGACCTGGCTGGCCTCGATGTGATGTTTGGCGAAGAAATGCGTTGCTGCGAATATCAGCGAAGAGAGTACGACTGCGACCGGTGTGCCCGACTCACGCTGGATGCCGGTGAAGATGATGCCGCGTACGGCCGTCTCCTCGATGATCGCGACTGCCAATCCACTCAGGAGCGACTGCGCCACGAGCTTCGTCAGTTGTGCCGTATCCAGGGTGGCCGCTTTGTGCCAGTCGCGCAGGCCGAGTGCGGCCATCGCGCCGACGATCACCAGCATCGTCAGCACACCGACCCCGAGTGCGATCAGCCACTCGCGCAGGAACCGCCGCGGCCGTATTCCATAGCCGAGGCTTGTGCGGTCGCCAAGCTTCATCCGCGGCGCCAAGATCAGAAAGCCGACCAGGCCTGCCAGCATGGCGATGCGCTCCCCGATACGATGGAACGGGAAATCGAAATGCGGGTGCAGCAACAGCCAGGCGGGGTAGGTGAACAGGCCAATGCACGCCAGCGCGATGAGAATCAGACCGAGAAACACCGCGAACGCGCGCATCAGGAGCTCTCACTGAGGGCATATTTGCGGTGCATACAGTATCACTGCGGCAAATCTCGACAAACGCATACGCTTTGGCTCTGTGCGCACAGGCAGATTGGAATTCACACTGTGCGCCCCTAGACCCATGGATGGAACCGGTTATGAAGGAGTCCAGAGCGCGTCAGATACTGCAGGCGCTCGTGCAGGGAGTCGATCCGCTGACGGGCGAAGAGCTCGCACCCGGTACGGTACTGCAGCATGCGGATGTGTTGCGTGCGTTGCTGGCGGGTGTGGATGCCCTCGGGCAGATGGCGGCGCGCGCGCAGCGGCGTGCGCAACTGCCCGGCAACGTTGGGCGCCCCTGGAACTCCCAGGAGGAGCAGGCCTTGATAAAGGAGTTTCAGCGCGGCGACACGACTGCGGCGATCGCTGCGAGTCACGGCCGCACGCTGCGAGCTATCGAAGCGAGGTTGGAAAGGCTTGGCTTGCTCACTCCAGAGCAGCGCACCACGCAGAACTCGTTCAGCCCAGCAGGGCGCGCCACTTCTGAAGAACCGCCGTGAGGCGGAACCGCGGATCAGGCCCGGTCTGCGGTCGCTGTGCGGAACGCCAGGCGGCGATGCGCTCGATATAGGGGTCGAACAGCCCGAAGCGGTCCGCGACGCGTGCGGGTCCGGCCCGCCACGACATCGACAGAGAGTGAACTGCACCCTCATACGCGCGTTGGGCGCGAGAGACGGGGAGTATCTGCTGCGGGTCACCGACCACCTCCGTAGCGGCCCCGCAATCGTGCGTCAGTACGGGGGTGCCGACCGCTCGGGACTCAGCGAATACCAGGCCGAATGTCTCCGGAATGACGAAATTGGGAACGAAGGTGCACAGTGCAGACCGGACTTCGGCGTGGATGCGCTCCTGAGGCTGAGGACCCAGCCACTCCACGCCCGGGATGCTTACGGACGCGCGGTGCCGGTAGCCGGGATTGCCGACGCAGAGGCGCAGGTCCGGCATCCTGCGACGCATCGCGCGGAACGCGTCGATTGTGTAGGCGAGCCCCTTGTTGGGTGAGGAGAAGAACACGAGCTTGTTACGGTCGAAGGGCGTGTCGTCCGGCACCAGGGTGTCGGCGACGGGATTGTAAATGGTGAAGGCGGGCACCTCATGCGCGACACCCATCTGCTGCAGTGTCGCCTCTACATCCCGGCGCTGCGCGTCAGACACACACACGACCTTGACACCCATCTCGCGAAGCAGGGACGCCGTGGAGGCGAGGCGTCGGCCTCGTTTGGAGCCGGGACGGATGAGATCGTGCAACCAGAGGTACACACAAGCCTGAGGAAATAGCTCGCGAATGATCGGAAGCGCGCGCGACTCGCGCGTGAGTACCACGTGCTCGATGCCTGCGAGGTTCCCAGGGGGAAGGTAAGAGCCGAATGCCTCGGTGCGATTGTGCTGCATCACATACGCGCCGAGCCCATCAGCGATGCGTGTGAGAGTCGCCTCCGTGCCCCCGCTGGCCTTTTCGCGCAGCGTGCGGGTGTCGTACGGCTGTTGACAGACGGGATCGTAGAACAAGATGGCCGACATTGAGGTTATTCTACGGTCATGGAGACTAGTTGGCCCAGCGCTGGTGGGCCCGCAACGGGCCAGGCCGCCACGAGTGGGCGCCCGCGACTGTCCGCCTGCATTATTTCTTACATCGTGGCCGATCGCATCGAGGCCTGCCTGCGGTCGTTGAGTTTCTGC
>CAZLYG010000375.1:0-5659 GCA_964563075.1 uncultured Steroidobacteraceae bacterium
GTGCGGTGTGAGCGGCCGCAGAAATGCCATGCGTCACTCGGTTCGACGCGCGCAGGCGTCTAGCCCAGGCGGGCTCGGAGCTTTGTGGCTCGGCTTCGGATCCAGAAGGCCCAGAGGCAACGCGGCTGACTAGTCGCGACCACGCGGCGCGCACACGCTGAGCAACGGCGCTGCCGCCTGCTCTCGCCACGTTTGCCAAACCCGGCGCAACGGAGGCTGCCCCGGTAGTTCCGGATGCCGCGGCGCCTTGCTTGAATGCGGAATATCCGGACCGACCGATGGCGACCGAACCTCGAAGGGCGCTGCCTCCGGCAGCCGCTGCCACTCGGGCGGCCCCGGCCGCAGCAACGCCGCCTGCTACTGCGAGGCCTCCGGCTGCGAGAGCCGTGCCGGCCGCCGCGCCCGCCCCGAGCTGCGGAGCGCCTGAAACAAGCCCCGAGGCGATCGAAGGACCAAAGAGGCCGAGGCCAAGGAGTGCGAGCGACGCGAGCATGATCGCCAGCGCATTGTCGACGGTGAGCGTAGTGCCTGCCGGGGTCTGGAACTGTCCGAAGATTCCGATACCGATGCCCACGATGACGGCGAGCACGAGGATCTTGATGCCGGCGGAAATCACGTTACCCAGGACTCTTTCGGCGAGGAAGGCAGTCTTGTTCCAGAGCGCAAAGGGCACGAGCACAAAGCTTGCCAAGGTCGTGAGCTTGAATTCGATCAGCGTCACGAAGATCTGCACGGCGAGGACGAAGAAGCAAACGATGACGACGAGCCATGCGAGCAACAACACGACAATCGTGTCGAGATTGCTGAAGATGTCGGGGAATCCGGCCAATTGTCCGACTTGCGTGAGAATGGGACGGGCGGCGTCGACTCCGGTGGCTGCCAGGCGCCCCGGGCGCAGCAGATCGGAAGCGGCCAACTGTGAGCCGGTCGCCGTGAGTCCCAGTCCGGCGAAGGACTGAAAAATGATGCTCGAGAGGGTGCTCCAATTCGTCAGAATGAACGCGAAGGCGCCGACGTAAAGCGTCTTTTTGATCAACCGAGGGATCACGTCCTCGCCGCCGAGCGCCCAAAAGAGGCCGGCGAGGGTGATATCGATCGTCACCAACGTGGTCGTCAGGAACGACACCTCCCCGCCCAGCAGACCGAAACCGCTGTCGATGTACTGGCTGAACGTGTTGGTGAATTGATCGATGACGCCCAGATCGTTCATATCAGCGCTCCCTCGTTCGCTGGAGGTCTCAGAATCCCCGCACAGGCTGAGCGGTATAGGTTGTCGCACTGGTCATGAATCGCTGCCGCAACTCCCGACCGCGCTCGTCCGCTTCGACCGAGCGGGCGCTCTCAAGGGCGACCGCCCGGTCTTGCGCGATGGAGATTTGCTGCGCCTGGATCGTCTGCCGAGCCAGGAGGGCCAGGAGTTGATTGGTCGCCTGGTGGGCCTGCAGCGCCCCCACGGCTGATTGGCTCTGGCCGACGAGGTCCGATAGGACGGATTCATCGGCGGCAAAGTTCTGATCCGCCTGGGCCTGCATGCTGAGCGTGGTCCCGAACGCATATCGCGAGTAGGCCCAACGACTCGCCGAGTCTGCATTGATCTGCGACCACGTGGCCGAAGGCGGGTAGGCATCCGGGTACAGCCGCAGGTAGTCCTGCTGAACGCCTGCGAGTTGGTACGAGAGGCCTTGCGCCTGGTTCAGCAGGCTTTGAGTGGTGGCGAGGGTCGCTTGCAGCCGGCTGAGGGTAGAGAAATTGAGCCCCTGCAGATTGCGAGACTCGTTCATCAACATCTGCGCTTCATTCTGAAGCTGCAGGACCTGGTTCTCGATCTGCGTGAGCGTGTGGGTGGCGGTGAGTATGTTCTGCACGAGATTCGTGGGATCGACGACGACCCATTGAGCGGACGCGGGCAGCGCCCATGCCAGCAGAGTGGTCGCGGCGATCGAGGGAAGCAGTCGCTTTAGGTTCATCGAAGCTCTCCTGTTTGTTCGCGCCCAGTCCCGCGAGGGGCTGTTTCTGGGGCACGGCCCGCTGTTGCGAGCGGGTATTGCGCAAGAAGGTCCGCCGCCCAGCCGAGTCCCCGATGGATGAGCCAGTGGGTAGGGAAGGATCGGAGATCCGGCTGAGCGGCGAATGGGTCTGCCTGGGTGGCAAGGATGCGGTCTATTGCGGCTTGATCTTCGGGGCTGGCGGCGGCGGCGAACGCGAGGGCCACCTCGCCCAGAGCCAGATCGAACAGACGATGCCCGAGCCGCGATTGGTAGTAGTAGTCGCGGCGCGGCTGGGCGTCAGCGATGAGATGGATCTGGCGGTCATTGAGGCCGAACGATTCGTAGACCGCGCGAAGCTGGGGCTCATTGGCTTGTGGCGAGGCCAGGAAGATGCGTGTCGGACAGCTCTCGATCAGCGCGGGCGCAATGCTGGAGCGTTGGATATCCGCGAGCGACTGAGTAGCGAAGATGACAGAGACGTTCTTCTTGCGAAGTACCTTGAGCCATTCGCGAAGCCGGTTCGCAAACAAGGGATCGTCGAGAAACAACCACGCCTCATCGAGGATGAGCAGCGTCGGGGCGCCGTCGAATTGCTCCTCCAGGCGGTGAAAGAGGTAGGTCAGCACCGGGAGCACGGCGGCTTTGGAGTGCATAAGCTCTTCCATCTCGAAACACTGCACGCTGGCGAAGCGCAGCTCCTCATGATCGGCATCCAGGAGGCGACCCAGAGGGCCGGCAAGCGTGTAGGGCTGGAGCGCCTGCCTCAATTGATTGGCTTGCAGCAGAGCCGCGAGGCCCGTCAGCGTGCGTTCGCCGGCGGGCGCGCTCGCTAGGCTTCCCAATGCGGACCAGATCGCGTCCTTCACTTCGGGGGTCAGGGAAAGACCTTCGTGTGCAAACAGACTTGCGAGCCAATCGGCTGCCCAGCTCCGCGTGGCGTCGTCGTGAATCTGCGCGAGGGGTTGGAAGGCGATTGAGCCCTCGGCCCCGAGTTCGTAATGCGCGCCCCCGCTTCCCAGCACGACGGCTCGGGCAGAGCGGCCCTTGTCGAATATCACCACCCGGGCGCCGGAATAACGCCGGAATTGGAGGGTGAGGGTGGCGAGCAACACGGACTTGCCGGAACCGGTCGGTCCCACCACCATCATGTGGCCGACATCGCCAACGTGTGTCACCAGGCGAAACGGTGTCGCACCGTCGGTCCGGGTGACCATGAGCGGCGGACCGTGAAGGTGCGTATTTTCGTGAGGCCCGGCCCAGACCGCTGATAGCGGGAGCAGGTGCGCAAGGTTGAGTGTGGAGATGGGCCGTTGCCGCACGTTGGCATAGACCTGTCCCGGAATCGAGGAGAGCCAGGCTTCGACTGCATTCAAGCTCTCGGCAATGGCGACGAAGCCCCGGCCCTGAATGACGCGCTCGACGGCCTTGCGCTTCTCTTCGACGGTGGACAGGTCCCGATCACTGATCGTGATGGTGGCCGTCACGTACCCGAAGCCGACTGCATCGCTGCCTAGTTCCTGGAGAGCGGCGTCCGCATCCGTTGCCTTGTTGGCCGCGTCTGAATCGACGAGAGGGGACTCTTCCTGTGAGAGTGTCTCGCGCAGGATGGTCACGATGCCCTTTCGCTTGGCGAACCACTGGCGCCGGATCTTGGTCAGTTCGCGCTCGGCATCCGCCTTGCTCAGAAAGAGGAAGCGCGTCGTCCAGCGATAAGCGAAGCCGAGGCGGTTAAGGTCATCCAGCACGCCCGGCCACGTACTGCTCGGAAACCCCCGCACTGCGATGACGCGAAGGTGGCTCTCGCCCAGCATCGGGGCTACGCCTCCTGTCAGTGGCATGTCTGTGAGTAGCGCGTCCAGATAGAAGGGAACTTCGGGGACGGACACGGAGTGCCTGTTTTCGGATACGCACTCATGTAGATACGCGAGTGTCTGCTCGTCGGAGAGCCAGGCGACCTCGGGCAATACGCCTTCGAGTAGTGAGAGAAACCGATCCGACTCGGTGATGAAAACGCCCAGCAGTTCTTGCCAATCGACGCTCTCCGGGTTCGCCGACTCGTAGAGCAAGCGACCGGCGCGCGCCTGAGTCTCCGCCGGTGGCATATACAGCAGCGTCAATGTGTAGGTGCTCTCGAAGTGTGCACCCTCCTCCTCGAAAGCCGCCTTGCGTTCCTCGTCCACGAGCCAGGAGAGTGGATCTGGAAAGCTCGAAGTGGGGTAATCAATGGCCGGTCGCCGCGTGGCCTCCACGAACAGCGCCCAGCCGGAGCCCAGACGTTTGAGTGCGTTGTTGGTTCGTGCAGTGGCCTGCACAAGCTCGCTCTCGGTCGCGGAATCGAGATCCGGCCCGCGCAGGCGGGCACTGCGCTGCAGGGAACCGTCCTTGTTCAGCACGACGCTCGGAGCCACGAGCGCGGCCCAGGGGAGAAAGTCGGCAAGGCACGTGGGCCTCTGACGATATTCACGGAGATTGAGCACGAGTCAGGCCTCGAGGTACGGGCGATGTTTGACGTGGCGCGCGAACACGTCCATGAATTGCGGATCCAGCTTTGCGCCCCACACCGCGGCTGAATGGCCGACGAGACCCAGGACTATTCCGGGGATCCACAAGTGCAGACCCAGCGCGACCGCCGCGGCGAGTGTCCCGTTAAGAATGGCAACGGATCGTGGCGCCCCGGCAAGGAAGATCGGCTCGGTGAGCGAGCGATGCAGGGGGACCTCGAATCCTTCAGTGGGGTTGTTCTGTGACATGCTTGAGTTCGTCGCTCTGGTGTTCGCACGCGAGAGCTGTCTCAGGCGACCGTCGCCCCACCTGCAAAGCTGAAAAACGTGAGAAAGAAGCTGCTCGCAGCGAAGGCAATGGACAGGCCAAAGACGATCTGGATCAACCGCCGGAATCCGCCGCTCGTGTCTCCGAATGCCAACGTCAAGCCGGTGACGACGATGATGATCACGGCGACGATGCGGGCGACGGGTCCTTGAATCGAATCGAGAATGGACTGCAGCGGGGCTTCCCACGGCATGTTGGAGCCGGCCGCGTTGGCGCGAACGGCAAAGAGAGAGGCCAGAAGGACGGCAATGAGGTCTGCCGGGCGAACGATGGGGCGGGTTCTCGGGCGTCTTGAGCTGTTCACGCGTCATCTCCTTGAGTGGGATGGGTAGAGGCGGGGCAGAAAGATCCGCGGGGCGCATCGCAGGAAATCGTTTCGAGCTCATAGCCGGCTGCGCTGCAGCCAACCAGTCGCGCCAGCTCCTCTATCCGACGAGCTCGTCCGCGGCCGGCGATGAACACAATCAGATCGACCGCTTCTGCAATCAGAGGCCGCGGAACGGTGATGACGACTTCCTGGATGAGCTGCTCCAACCGGGTGAGTGCCCCTTGAGCCGAACCGGCGTGGATGGTTGCGAGGCCCCCTGGGTGCCCGGTTCCCCACGCCTTCAGCAGATCGAGCGCTTCAGCACCGCGGACCTCGCCGACGACAATGCGATCAGGTCGAAGCCGCAGGGTCGAGCGAACCAGCTCGCTCATGGAGGCGACGCCTCGCTTGGTCCGCATCGGGACGTGATCATCGGACAGGCACTGCAGCTCGACGGTGTCCTCGATCAGAATCACCCGGTCGCCTGTGCGCGCCATCTCTTGCAGCAGGGCGTTCGCGAGCGTGGTCTTGCCGG
>CAZLYG010000376.1:0-5649 GCA_964563075.1 uncultured Steroidobacteraceae bacterium
TGATCGACAGCCTGGAGATGGCATCGGTGAAGTTCCTGAACGCGATCACCGAGCGGCAGGCGCCGCAGCCCGCGGCCGCAGCGTGAGTGCGCGGCAAGTTGCAATACTGCCTCGCAGGCTGACAGATGCGTAGATCGTACCAATCGCGAAAGCTGGCGCGCCGCATGCGCAAGCCGGCCGAGCTGCTGCTCGTGCCGATGATCGACATCTTCACGGTACTCGTGACGTTCCTGCTGATGACGGCCGTGTTCTCCCGCACGGTCATCCTGCAGTTGAATCTGCCGGCCTCGCAGACGGAGTTCCGCGACCCGCCACCGGGGCTGCAACTGGAGGTCATGGTGCGCAAGACCGGCATGGTCGTCGCCGACCGTAACAGCGGGCCGCTCGCGCCGCTGCCCAACACGGCCGCCGGTTACGACTACGACGGCCTGACCAGCTACCTGAAGCGGGTGAAGGCGAAGTTTCCGGAAAAGACCGACGCTTCCATCCTGTTGGAGTCGGATACGCCCTACGACATCCTGGTGCAGGTGATGGACCGGGTGCGCGTGTTCGAGACCAGGGAAGGCCTCAACACGGTGCAGGCGGAGCTGTTTCCGGATATCTCGATCGGCGATGCCCCGCAGGGCGATGACACTCCGGCGGCCGGTCTCCCCCAGTCCGGCGCGGCGGCGCCGGTGCCGGTGCGTGCTGCGGCGGCCCCCGCGGCTCCCGCGACTTCACCTAAAGGAGCAAGCTCCCGATGAGCATGTCCAACCGCGCGCGGCGCATGGCGCAGCACCATCTGCGGCACCGCGCCGATGCCGAGCTCAATCTCATCCCGTTGATCGACATCCTGTCGGTCATGGTGGCCTTCCTGCTGGTCTACTCGACCGAGGTCGAGGTCATCCAGAACAGCAAGGGCATCGAGATTCCGCAATCGGTCGCCGAACAGGCTCCGCATGCGTCTGTGGTCGTCATGGTCACCAAGGACGATCTGTTCGTCCAGGGTGAGCACATTGCCAGCGTGGCCGAAGTGAAGGCGGCGCCGGGCACCATCGTCGGCCCGCTGCGGGATGCGCTCAAGCGTCCGCTGTTGATCGGGCAGGACAACGCCCAGCGCGATCTGGCGCAACGCGAGATCACGATCATGGCCGACAAGTCGCTGCCCTATGAGGTGTTGAAGAAAGTCATGGCCACCTGCACCGATGCGGACTACGGCAAGATCTCGCTGGCCGTCATCCAGAAAGAGAAGCCGGTCGTGGCCGGCCAGCTCAACCCCGCATAACACCCGGAAGCTGCACGACCATGGCCACTCTGGTCCCGTTCTATCGCCAATACGAGCTGCCCTGGGAGGGTGATGAGGAGTCGAGCGCGCGCTTCCGCAAGATCCTGCGCGTCCTGCTCATCGTCTTCGTGCTGCTGGGCATCCTCTTTCCGCTGTTGCCGACGCCGAAGCGCACAGCCGCGGAAACCGAGGTGCCCACGCGGCTGGCGCGCGTCATGATCCAGGAGAAGCCGAAACCGCCGCCGCCTCCGCCCCCGCCGCCGAAGGTCGAAGAAAAGCCGAAGGTGCAGGAGAAGCCGGTCCCGCGTCCGCCCGTGGATCAGAAGCAGCTGGCGCACGAGAAGGCGCAGAAGACCGTCAATCAGTTCAAGGACGAGCTGGCGGACCTGCGCGAGCAGATGGATCTGACACCGCTGGCGCAGACGAAGAACCTCTCCGGCGCGGTCGGAGCGGACTCCCATGCGGAGCGTGACATGATCACCTCCAAAGTCGGAGCGGGCAGCGGTGGCATCACCACCGCCAACGGCAGTCGCGGCTTCGGCGCCGGCGCCGGCGCGCTCACCGGACACGACACGACCGCGGTCACGTCGCAGATTGCACGCGGTGGCCTGGATCAGCGCGGTCCGACACGCACCGGCAATAGCGGCAAGGCTGCCCGTTCGCGCGAAGAGATCGAGCTCGTCTTCGACCGCAACAAGGGCGCGATCTACGCTCTCTACAGCCGCGAGCTGCGTGAGAAGCCGGAGCTGCAGGGCAAGCTGGTGCTGGAGTTCACCATCGCCCCCTCGGGCGAGGTCACCATGTGCCGCGTCGTCTCCAGCGAGCTGAACGATCCGGATCTGGAGCGCAAGATCATCGCACGCGTGCGCCTGTTTCACTTCGAGCCCAAGGACGTGGAGACCATTACCACCACCAAGCCGATCGACTTCTTCCCGGCTTAGCATGGCAGTGACGCCCACATGAACCTCAATTCGGAGATCGAGTTCTTCACGGAGCTGCGCCTGGTAGACAAGGCGCGGTTGCTGAACCTGTTTCTGCACGAGCTGGCCGAGGAAGCGCGCAGCACCTACGGACCGGGCGCGGACCAGGTGCATGACGGGACCCATCTGCGCTTTGCCAACGAGCTGACA
The DNA here is from genome assembly GCA_964563075.1 of uncultured Steroidobacteraceae bacterium. Lineage (GTDB taxonomy): Bacteria > Pseudomonadota > Gammaproteobacteria > Steroidobacterales > Steroidobacteraceae > 13-2-20CM-66-19. The sequence goes on from CAZLYG010000376.1 coordinate 2,395, forward strand.
CACCGTCTTACACGAGTCATCGAGCAACTGCTCGCCGAGGATGCAACTCGCCCGGCCGATGACGTAGTGCTGCGGATGCTGCTCTCTGCCCGCGCCGACAAGGTGGCCGAGCGACTCGTGCTCAACGCCTACTCGCGCGCTATCCAGGGATTCGAGAGCTACGACACGACCATCCTGATGGGCTAGCGTTTCGGGCTGGCCCCGCTCCCACTGCGGCGCTTCGTTGTGCTTGCCCTATTTACGTGTTCGACCCTCCCGTGCGTCTTTCTTCCTCGAGGCTGCGCGACATTCGTCGCGCCGTCCCAGGGAGGAACCATGAACGAAAACAAATTGGCCGTGATGAGAGCCGCGGCGCGCGGGCCCTTCGACCGGCCTCGGTCAGACGAGCGACGCCGAAAGTCTGTCGTGGAGCCTGGTCCCGCTGAGCGCCGCAGATCCGCAGGGTTTGCTCGGGGGGTAGGTTCGTGTTCACCTTTGGGACTGATTCGAAGCTGCGTGCCGCACCGGGCTGGGATCCGGCCACGGGACTGGGCACGCCCAGCGGGGAAGCCTTCGTGCGCGCGGTGTCTTCAGAAGATTAGGCAGCATCAGAGCGCAAGGCGCAGCTGACGCAACGCGTCTCGCATCTCCTCCTCGGTGAGGGCCGCGAAGCCGAGTCGGAAGAACGGGCGGGGACGCCCGTCAAATGAGTACCTGCGCGCCGTCTGCAGGAGCAGCCCGCGACGCAGGGCTCGTTCGGCCCAGGCATCAACATCGATGCCGGGGGCGACCGCAGTCCAGATCGAGATTCCACCCGGAGGAACCTTGAACGATACGGCATCGCCCAGCGCGTTGCGCAGTGCACTCGCGGCACAATCGCGGCGCATCTGATAGATACGCCGCGCACGCCTGGCGTGCCGCTGCACGTCTCCCTGCTCGAGCATCTCTGCGACAGCGCACTCGAGTGAGTGGTCGCCCTGACGGTCCAGAGCGTATCGGTGCGCCGCAACGGATTCCAACAGCGGGCGAGGACCCACCACATATCCCAGTCGGACGCCCGGAGCGAGGATCTTCGCGAGGGTTCCCACATAGACAACGACGCCCGCCTGGTCGGTGCTGGCCATCGGCAAAATGGGCCGGCCGTCGTAGTGATACTCGTGATCGTAGTCGTCTTCGATGACCACGATTCGAAGCCGCCTCGCCAACTCCAGCAGAGCGATGCGCCGACCCGCCGAGAGCGTGGCTGTCGTCGGATACTGATGGTGCGGAGTCACGTAGACGGCCCGGATCGGCGACCGCGTGGCAGCGCTCGCCAAGGCCTCGACGTCCATGCCATGTTCGTCGACGGGGATGGGCACGAGCCGGGCGCCGTGTTGGCGAAAGGCCAACCACGCGGGCCGATATCCGATCTGCTCGATGGCCACCGAGTCGCCCGTGCGCAGGACTGCACGGCTGATCAGGTCCAGCGCCATCTGACTGCCCGAGGTCACCACTACATCCTGCGCCGTGGCTGCCAGACCCCGTGTTGCCACCAGCATTCTGGCCAGGGCGGCCCGCAAGTCAGGGTGGCCGTGTGGGAATCCATAGCGCAACGCGGAGTACCGGCGGATCGCGCGTCGAAACGCTCTTGCCAGCAGCGTTGCCGGCGCGAGGCGCGTGTCGGGAGATCCACTGCTGAGTTGAATTCCCTGCGGTGTGGCATCGGCCAGATCCTCGGCCGCCGGCGCAGGATCGACATCGAATCCGGCGCGACCGGGTACCTCCGTGCGCCGCGCCGCGCGCCCGGCGAAGTCACGAGGTCGGACCTCGGGCAAGGAGCGCGATACGAAGCTCCCGCGCGCCGCGGCGGACTCGATCCAACCCTCGCTCGCCAGCTCGGCGTAGGCCGCGAGCACCGTGTTGCGATTGACGAGCAGGGATTCTGCGAGGGTGCGCGTGCCGGGCAGCCGGTCGCCTCGCTTGAGACGCCCACGGCGAATCTCCGCAATGATGGCCTGCGAGATGCGCTGAAACAGGGGCGACTGTGACGGCTCCTGCAAGCTCAGGGACAGGGTCCACCGGGGAGCTGGTCTATCCAAATTTGGAAAACTGGCTCTTTTGGGCAGGCCATTGTAACGGCAGACTGCGGTCCATGGAACCGACACCCCGCACCCAGCTCGCGCGCCACCCGGAGCGCGGCTCCTACGACCGCCAGAGCGTCTACGCCATCCTCGATGAGGCGTTGATCTGCCATATCGGGTTTACCGTCGCGGGCCAGCCCTACGTGTTGCCGACGACGCATGCGCGAATCGACGACAAGCTGTACGTCCATGGGTCGGTGGCGAACCGCATGTTGAAGACGTTGCGCGGCGGAGCCCCTGTGTGCGTGACGGTCACGCTCATCGACGGCCTGGTGCTGGCCCGCTCGGCTTTTCATACCTCGATGAACTATCGGTCGGTGGTGATACTCGGCACCGCCTCCGAGGTGACCGAACCCGAGCACAAACGCAGTGCATTCGCTGCACTGGTCGAGCACGTCCTGCCCGGTCGCAGTGCGCACGTTCGAGCCCCGACCGAGCACGAGATCAGAGCCACCTCCGTTCTCTGCCTCCCCATTACGGAGGCCTCCGCCAAGGCCCGGACCGGCGGCCCGCTGGACTCGGAAGCCGACTACGCACTGCCTTGTTGGGCAGGCGTCGTTCCTCTGGCCTTGCAAGCGCGGCCGCCAGTCCCGGACTCACGCCTGGCGCCAGAAGTGCCGCTGCCGGCGGAAATCGCCTACTACACGCGCTGAGCGTTGCACGCGGCACCCGCCGCAGTCTAAGTTCGGCCTGGGGCGCATTGGCCCAGGCCGGAATAGTTTGCGTTGCCGATGGTCGAGCCGCTGTCCCAGGTCCTCATTCTCCTCGCCAGCGCCGTTTTTCTGGTGACGCTGGTGCGCCGGCTCGGGCTGCCGGCGATGATGGGCTACCTGCTGGTGGGCCTGGTCCTGGGCCCCCACGCCTTGGGGGTGGTGTCGGACTCCGAGACCACGCGCTTGCTGGCCGAGTGGGGCGTCGCCTTCCTGCTCTTCACCCTCGGGCTGGAATTTTCCCTGCCGCGCATGATCGCCATGCGTACGGAAGTGCTCGGCCTGGGGACGGCACAAGTGGCGGCGACCACGGCCGCGTTTGCTTGCATCGCGCGGCTCTTCGGACTTGCCTGGCTGCCCGCGATCGTGGTTGGCGGAGCGCTGTCCATGAGCTCGACCACCATCATCCTGCATCAGCTCACGGAGCGGGCCGAGCTGAACCGCAC
>CAZLYG010000377.1:0-5621 GCA_964563075.1 uncultured Steroidobacteraceae bacterium
CCAGCACTACAGCACCTATCCGCCCGATTCGGTGGTGATCCCGTATCCGAAGGGCCTGTCGCAGAGCCGCTTCGATTTCAACGGCTCGGTCAATGAGCAGGTCACCAGGGACATCCTGTTCTACGAGTCGGTGGCGACGGGTTTCCGCTCCCCGGGATTCAACCCTCGCATCTCGACTGTCGGGCAGCTGACCGCGGTTCCGGGCGAGGAAGCGACCCAGTACGAAATCGGCAATAAGGCGGACTTCTTCGATCACCGCCTGCGTGTCAACACTGCGATCTTCTATATCGACTATCGGAAGCACCTGAACCTGTCGCTCAAGGAGCAGTGCAACGCGGCCAACAATCCGGATCCGGGCACGCCGGTCAACTTCCTGACGCCCTGTCCGGCCGGCACGGCTCTCGCGGGCACATTCGGCATCGCTCCCTGGTTCTACTACACGGTGGCACCTGCGAGCATCCGCGGCGCCGAAATGCAGGTTACGGCGAATCCGATCGACCGGCTCGATATCAACTACTCGGTCGGCTTCAACCAGTTCCGTAGCGGGACTTCCAACCCGCTGGACCCGGCCTACATCGATCCGTCCGTGAAGCAGCAGCCGGAGCTGAACATGAGCGCCGGCGTCCAGTACGCCTGGCTGCTCGGTCCCGGGACTCTGACGCCGCGGCTCGACTGGACCTACCAGTCCTACATGACCAACGGTCCGGTCAACGTGCCGCAGCGTCATCCCGACACCATCGTCCCGGGTTATGCGCTGATCAACGCGCAGTTCACCTACACTCCGCAAGCCGGCAAGTGGAATCTGTCGTTCGGTGCTACCAATCTGACCAACAAGTTCTATTGGCAGCAGCTGGGCGCGGCCGATACGGTGACGAACGGCGTGGTCACTCCTGCAAGCGCTCGAGTGGGGACTCCGGGGATGCCGCGCGAGTGGTTCGTGACGCTGCGCAAAGACTTCTGACCAGTGACGAAGAGCGGAGGGCGTGTCGGCTGACACGCCCTCCCGCCAGCGGCCGTTTGCGCTACCATGCGCCTGCATGGCAAAGAAGGATATCAGCGCCGTTGGCGATCACTTTGTCGTCGGCCTGCGCCCCACGCCGACGCTGCACCCGCTGGATCGCGCCCTGCTGGCGGATCTGCGTCCCGCCGGGGTCGTGCTTTTCAAGAGCAATTTTCTCCAGGACCAGCCGTATGCGGCCTGGATCGATACCCACACGCGTCTGATTGCCGAGGTCCGCTCTGCGATAGGGCGGGATCGGCTGCTCATCGGTATCGATCACGAGGGCGGACGAGTGTGCCGCACGCCGGCGCCGATTACCCGGTTTGCGTATGCTGCCCGGTGGGCGGGGCAGGCCGATTCTGTTGGCCATGCGATGGGGCGCGAGCTCGCCTCGCTCGGCGTGAACCTCGACTTCGCCCCCGTGCTCGACATTCACAGCAACCCTGCTAATCCCGTCATCGGACCGCGCTCGTTCGCAAGCACGGCCGAGGCCGTGAGCAGAGCCGCGCTGACTTTCATGTCTGCGTTGCAATCGGAGGGAGTGCTCGCCTGCGGCAAGCATTTTCCCGGTCACGGCGACACGGACAAGGACTCGCACTACGAGCTGCCGGTGCTCCGCCGCGATCTCGCAGAGCTCAGGGAACGGGAGCTGCGGCCCTTCATGGCTGCTATCGCCGCCGACGTGCCGATGATCATGACCAGTCATCTGCTGGTGCCGCAGGTCGATCCCCATGCGCCGGTGACGATGTCGCGGCGTTTCGTACACGACTTGCTGCGCGAGGAGCTTGGGTTCAAGGGCGTCATCATCTCCGATGACATCGGCATGCACGCAGTCTCGCGCCTATTTGAGAACCCGTCGGCGACTGCGCAGCTGTTCGGCGCGGGTACGGACCTGATGATGGTCTGCGCACATTGGACGGATACTGAGCGTTGTCGAGGCTTCGCAGAGGCTCTGATGACTGCGTTGCAGGACGGGAAGGTCGCGAGAGACTGGGATTCACAGTCTCGTCAGCGCATCCAGCAGCTGCTGGCGCGCGCGCCGCAGAGCTCAGTCGCGCCGCTTTCCGAAGCCGTCCAGGCATCGCATCGCCCCGCGGGGCCGTTGTTTCAGGCTGACACGGCTGAGGTCATGTAGCCCCGACGCCGCGCGTATAATCCGCCCTCTCCAGAGCCGCGCCCGTAGCTCAGGCGGATAGAGCATCGGCCTTCTAAGCCGAGGGTCGGGGGTTCGAGTCCCTCCGGGCGCGCCACTTTACAAAGGCCTGGCTGATCTCGCTTCCGAGCCTCGGTGAGACGCATGTTGTAAGTGCCCACGTACTCGTCCGGCGGAGCCAGCTTGATGTATGTCGGGTGGGGCAGGGCGTAGCTGTGTGTCGGTGGCAGCGGGGGCATGGAGTCCGGGTCCAGTAGCTTCTGAACGGCGATCTCTCCCCGATGAACGTTATGTGCCAAGGCGCCCGCGTGTGCGGCATCCTCGGGCGTCGTCACGACGATACCGCCATACGAATAGGTCCAGTAGGGCCGCTCTGCCCCCAGAGCGCGCGCGACGTGGGTGCCGAACCACAGAATCAGGTTTGCGGTCAGAAGGAGCGCGAGCGCTCGTCCCGGTGGTGCGTCCCATCGAGGGCATGGCCTTTGCCTTTTCCGGCTTGGCCGCAGGGTGGCTTCGCCACGGCCCTGAATCGAGGCCGCCGGCGGCTGCGATCACGAGGCCCGACCCCGGGGAAGAATCCTCTTGAGGTGCGCCGGCAAAGACTTCGTATATAATTCGCGGCCCCGTCGCGAAGGGATGGGCCGGAGCCGCAGACTGAAGGCGACAAAGTCTTTGATTTCAAGGACTTACGTTCGCGGAGCCGTACCCGCGGGGCGACGATGGTGGACGTAGCTCAGTTGGTAGAGCCCCGGGTTGTGATCCCGGTTGTCGTGGGTTCGAGTCCCATCGTCCACCCCACCTTCGCTTTGGACAATTTGGGCCGTTAGCTCAGCTGGTAGAGCAGGAGACTCTTAATCTCTTGGTCGTAGGTTCGATCCCTACACGGCCCAATTCCTGATCTCGGATTATCCGCCCGGTGCGCCCGATCGGCTGAGGTCGGCGGGCGCTCAAGGACTCTCCAGTCCCAACGGGATAGCGCATGTAGACGAGCGCGGTTACGGGCATCGCGATGACGACGGATGCCGTCGTCGCGATCATTCCCGAAGCTCATCCCCGAGTTCGATCTCGGCATGAAGGCGGCGCCGTCTTCCACTTCCGTGCCGAGCAGCGAGCAGCGCGCGGTGGATTTCGAATTCGACGCGCCCACCGGCTGACCAGGGCCGATGTTTGCGAATGGCGGAATCGACAGCGGAATCTGTCAAAACATCCCATTCGAGTTGGCAGCCTTCTCCGGGATGTCCTGGATGACGTCCCAGTGCTCGACCACCTTGCCGTGCTCCACCCTGAAGATGTCCACGATGGCACGGCCAGGAGTGTTGTCGCCCCGCGTGGAGTGAACGTGCAGCACGACGAGGTCTCCCTCGGCGATGACCTGCTTGATTTCGCCGTGCTGGTTGGGAAATCGCATCTTCAGGAACTCGATGAACGCTTTCAATCCTTCGGCACCGTCACGAGCTGTGGGGTTGTGCTGCTTGTACTGACTGCCCAGATATCGGGAGGCGGCGGCGAAGTCCTTCTTGTTGATCGAGGCTTCGTAGAACGCGACGACCAGTCTTTTGTTGGCCTCGAGCCCCGGGGCATCCGCCGCCGCAGCGAGCGTCGTCATGACGGTCAAGGCCAGGCCGGCAAGCAGGGGCCAACGCAATTGGAGGGATCTCATGTCTGGCTCTCTCAGCTGGTGGGAATAGAAGATCGGCGTGTCCTGCCAGATCCGCCGGCGAAAATCTACGGTCAGCGCACAGCCTTCAGATCCTCAGTCTTTCGCGCATCGCTCGGAAGTCGATAAATTTGGAACACGCCGTTTCAAAACGTAATGTTCGGCAGAGCGGGTGCGCACCACTCTTTCGCGGTCTTCTTCGACGCAGAGAACAAGGTCGTGAAGGTCGACGGGATCGTCCGACCCGTTGGCCTGGCTCCCCGATAAGGGAATGACCATGTCCGTGTGCTCGAGCGCTTTCGCCTCAGTGATGCGTCTTTACCCACTCGGCACCCTCTGGCGTACGGCGCCATTTGAAGTACTCATCCAGCGCTGCAATCTTTTCCAGATTGGGAGCCCTGCCAGCGTGCGAAGCGTCGGTGAGAAACATTGCTGTCTGTCTATCATGGGTAAAGGCGGGCCAGGACGGAAGCCCTGCCTCGTTCGGATCGCCTCGCTTGGCAAAATTGGTCCAATAACTGGCCATCTGCGCGGATAGCTTCCGGTCCGCGGCCGTCCAGGGCAGGGCGACTTGGCTCAGATGCTCGAAGACATAGATCATCTCTTCGGAGTGCACCGCACCGGGTGCGCTTTTCCAGGGCGATTGCGGCGCTCGTTGCGGAGTGTGATCGAAGTAGTACAGAAACACTTTCGATCTGCCCGCCTGCGCCTGAAGGTGCGCCCACGCCCAGGTGTGCCAGCCAAACGCGGCATCTCGCGTAAGATCCCGGCTCGAGTGCACCCAGTTCGCCTCTGATGCCGGGTAGAGCGCCAGCAGTCGGTCAGCGAACGGACCATAGCGCTCCCGAACCGCCGTCACGTACGCCTCGCGATTGCTCGGAGCCGGGAACAGCGCGCCTTCGTTCGAATTGGTCCCGATCAGAATGGGAGTGTCGTTGTAGCGACCGGCCTGATAGAGCTCGTACTGGTCCCCGGGGATCACCCAGCCATCCAGCACGGGCCAGAAACGGGGCGCGGTCGTGAGAGTACGCTGGATCGCGTTCGCAGAAAGCTTGCGCATCTGCGCCGCCGAATGCGCGCCGAGGGCTTGCGCGAAAGCGGCTCCGTCGCGCTCCGCATCCTGCAGCTGAGGTACGTTCTCGCCGGGTTGTGGCGGCGAGCGTGTCGGGCCAAAGGAGCCGCCACTTTCCGAGATCACGCCCGCGAACAGGCCCGCCGCGAGCGGTGATGCGGCCAACATGCTGACCGATATTCCTCCAGCGGATTCCCCGAAAATCGTCACCCGGCTCGGATCCCCGCCGAAGGCGGCAATGTTGGCCTTCACCCAGCGCAAGCCCGCGATCTGATCCAGCAGTCCGTAGTTACCCGAAACTTGCCGATCCGACTCAGCGCTGAGGGCCGGGTGCGCCAGGAAGCCAAAGGGGCCCACGCGATAGGCAACACTGACCACAACGACCCCGTGGCGGGCGAGCTGCTCGCCGCCATAGAGAGGAATGGCAGTCGAGCCCTGGCTGAACCCGCCTCCGTAGATCCACACCATGACCGGCAAGTGAGCGTTGGCATCGCTCGCGGGTGTCCATACGTTCAGGTAGAGGCAGTCCTCACTGACGTTCAGTGCCGGAGCGCCCAGGACCTGATTAGGGCCGGCGTCCTGCATGCACGAGGGTGCAAAGCGATCGGCGTTCCGTACGCCGCTCCACTTCCGGGCCGGCTGGGGTGCTCGCCAGCGCAGCTCTCCCACTGGAGCTGCGGCAAACGGAATGCCTCGATAGACGCGCAGGCCGTCCTCGCTGGTGCCATGCAGTCCCCCG
>CAZLYG010000378.1:0-5599 GCA_964563075.1 uncultured Steroidobacteraceae bacterium
CCGCAGCCAGCCTCGGGACTTTCCTGCTGGTCGCCGCGCTTTCCGTATTCGGAGCGGTCCGGATTCAGCGGCGCATCAATCGACCGCTGGCACGTCTGGTCGCGGCTGCCGGAGCGCTGCAGAGCAACCAGCGGATGGCGCCGCTCGACGAAGGCGGCCCGGAGGAGTTCGCGGTCGTCAGCCGCGCCTTCAACCAGATGACGGCCAGCCTGGAGAAGATGGATGCCGAGCGGGCCGTGCTCCTCGCCGGAGTCTCTCACGATCTGCGCACCCCGCTCGCCAAGATGCGCCTGGCGATCGAGATGCTGCGCGGCAGTGCCGACCCGGAGCTGGTGCAGAGCATGCAGCGCAGCGCCTCCGAAATGGAAACAGTAACGGATCAGTTCCTGTACTACGCGAGGGACGGGCATCCACACGACTTCGTGGATTCGGATCTCAACGAGCTGGTGCTGGATAGTGTCGATCGGCACCGTGGAGGCTCGCGCGCAATCTCCTTCCAGGCGGCTGAGGAGTGTTTCGTTGCAGTCCATCGTGATTCGATCAGCCGGGCCGTGGACAACCTGATAGAAAATGCCCTTCGCTACGGCGAAAGCGATGTGGAGGTCGTGCTCCAAGTGCGGGACGGATGCGCTCGGATCTCAGTGCTGGATCGTGGACCGGGCATACCGCCGTCGGAAATCGCAACGGTCAGAAAGCCGTTTGCCCGCGGAAGCAGTGGCGTCGGAAAAGCCGGCGCCGGACTCGGGCTCGCGATCGTGGAGCGCATCGCGAGCTCTCACGGCGCACGGTTCGACCTGCTACCCCGCGCGGGGGGCGGGACAGAAGCCCGCCTGGAACTCGGGGTCCCGTCGACAACGCCCGTGGGTCTCAGCCGCGAGGCCGGAGCAGCTCACGCGCAATGAGTTGCCAGCCTTGCCGGGCGCTGGCAACAGAAGGCGTCCACGCGGCACGCCACTTGAACGCTGCGTTCGACACGCGCCGGCTCGCCTGCCCAAGCTTCGTGACCTCTGCTCCGAGTGAAAACCTCAACAGCCATCTCGGCAGACGCCGGACGCGCCGTCTGCCGACGGCCTGCGCAAGCGTATGTCTGATTTGCCCCACGGTGAGCGGATCGTCATCCACGATGTCGTATGTGCCGGAAGGCACACCGTGCAGCGCAGCGACCACGGCAGCCGCGGCATCGTCGATCCATGTGAACGGATGATAAGCGTCATCGTGTGCAATGAAGGGCGAGAGTCCACGGCGAGCGATCTCGAGAATGTGTTGACTCTGCCCCGACTGCGGCCCGTATAAAGCACCGAGCCGCAGCGTGATGCCCCTGCGGCCATGGCCGGCGAATCGCTCGACCTCGTGCTCCGCGTCGAGTGTGGACTCCGTCAATATCGTCTGCTCGGGAGGGACGCGCGCGGCGTCGATCCATTCCGAGCCCCGATCGGGGTAAACGAGGGTGACACTGGGATAGACAAAGGCTTCCGCGCTCACCCGGCGCGCCACTCGGCCGAGAATCCACGCTCCCTCGCGTCGGATGCGGTCGTTCTCGAGCCATGCCGACTCGTAGCGCCACTGGCTCAGCGGAGGAATGCGGGTGGCCAGGTGCAGAATGGCGTCGCTCCCCTCCGCCGCCGCCGCCACCTGATCCTCATCGAACAGATTGAGGACGACGGGCGTGACGCCCGACTCTCTTGCTGCAAGGGCCCGCGAGCCGTCGCGTACGAGGGCGCGCATCGTAATATCGCGCCCGCGCAGGAGACGCACGACCACGCGACCGAGCTCCGCCGTGTGCTCATGCTAGCTCGCGGCCTTATCCGCAGGCTCTTTGAATCCCTTGGCCTTGGCTTTGTCGATGCAGCTCTTGAAACGCTCTTCGAGCACGAGCCCGCTCACGATGCCCACCCGGCCCTTGATCTTGCAGGTCTCTGTCTCACCCTTGTCGTTGATGAGGACCTCCGTCCTGGTCACGCAAGCCGACAACACCAGAAGAAGCGTTAAACAGACGGCCGAGATTCCCAGGCGCATGCCCATTCCTCCGTACGTAGCTTCGGGAGATGTTACTGGCGGGCTCCTGGTCCATAGGTTGCGCAGGGATGTCGGTAGGTTACGTCGTGTTACGTGGGTCGCAGTCGGGTGTCTTTGGCGGTCGACCTGGAGATGACGGGGAAGTAAAGTGAACACTCACTACAGTCAACAGGAGCATGCGATGACCCCTGCGCCATCGCCGCCTCACGGACTCCGTGCCTGGAACGCCACGCGCTTTCTGTGTACCGGAGGAACTGTGCTCGTGCTGCTTGGCAGCGCCGGCTTGAGCGGTGTGCTGGGCCGCGTCTCCGATATGGTGTTCTTTCACCCGCCGGGCTGGGTCAACTGGATGCACCTGTCGGTGGGGATCGCAGTCCTCGCGGTGGCACTGTTCGGTCCGCGGACCCTTAAGATCGCCGTGGCTTGCGTGCCTGCGGTTCTGGCGACGGCCATCGGCCTGGGCGGCCTCCTATTGGGATTGGGTACAGCACTTCGCGCGGGGCGCGGCGCCTCGTTCGATGCGTCCGACCCCTTTGCGCACCTTGCCGTTGGGGCCCTCGCGATCTGGTCGTTGTACAACGGCAGGCGCCAGCGGGTGCGCCGCTTCGAATGACGGTCAGGTCTGCTCCGACCAGTAGATCCCTCGTGCCTCAGCACCGAGGGGTTTTCTTCCTTACCAGTATTCCGTGAACCCATCCTTCGGCGCCTGCGGGCTGGGCATATGCTCACCCGTATTCCAACCCGGGCGAATGCCGTAAGGCAACGAAAGCAGCACGGCTTCCACCTGACTGATCTTCCCCTCCGCATTGATCTGGAAGATTTCGTGCGTGCCCCAGGTCCAGGGCCCGGTATTCTTCACCGTGTTCGTGCGACCGTCCTTGAGCTTGTAGCTGCGCACGGTGGCATCGTGATCGAAGAAGCATCCCATGTAGACCAGGCCACGCTCCTCGTCGATCGCGAGAATGCGGCGGTTGCGCAAGCGGGTGTCCTCTCGATAGTAGCCTAGCCCAAACGCCTGCTTGCAACCCAGGCTCAGTGACGTCGGGGCAGCGCCGGGGGTTGGGGCGCGGCCGGAAGTCTGGGTGCCGTTTTCCAGCCGCTTGCAGTCCTCTGCGAACGGTGGCACCTTGTCGCCGGTGTTGTTTTCCAGGCCGGTGTAGTAACTGTTCGCAATGCTCGCGAGCTTTTCACGCGACAGACGTTTGCCTGGAGGCAGCGGCGTGGTGAACTGTTTGCGTGTGACGTCGCCCAGTTCGTCGACCCGAGGCACGCTGCTGGCCCCGCCGGTGATCGTCGCGCCGAGGCGCGGGGCGAAGCTCTCGATCTCGGTAATCTGCCCGCTCACGATCTTCAGCCGGGTGGCGACCAGCACCGGAGCCCCATTCTCTCGTGCCTTGAAGAAGAAGCCGATCTCGCCTTGCTGCGGATCGGCGACGAACAGTCGATAGGGCCCGATACTGTCCACGGTGCGCCACAGTCCATCCGGAAGAGTCAGCTCTACGGCGTTTTCCGTGTAACGGGTACCGCGAGCGATCGGCGCCTTGGAGGGGTCATGAGTCAGCATTGCGGCGAGATACTTTTCCGCCGTCCCTTCCAGGCACGCCCGATCACATTCGTGCGACTCCGCGGCGCCCAGCGCGGCGCGGCAGACGAGTGCAGCGGCCAGCAGCAGCGCTGAACGAGAAATCATGAGACGACTCCAGTAGACCGGCCGCGAGGCGGGAGCTCACTCAGGGAAACACATTCCGCGACTTGATCAGCCACTTGCCGTCGACGCGTACTACCTCGTCCTCGCAACGGCCGACCAGCGTAATCTTCGGCGCTCCATTGGGAGGCTGCTCCGCGAGAGCGGTAAACCAATAGGAGTCGATATGGGCGTGGTCCCTGTCGCGAAACTCGATGTGTGAGTTGAAGATCGGATGGTAGAGCTTCGGTACGGTCTCGCCCTTGGCCTTGGCCGCGTCGCGAGAGTCCTTCACTTCCTGCAGCAACTTGCGGATTTCGGTGCGTCCTTTGTACGTGTGGTTGTGCTCACAGCAGATCGAGCCATCCTCAGTGAAAAACGTGGGATAAGCATCCACGTCGATATTGTCCAATGCCTGCACATAGCGCCAGATCAGCACTTCGATGTCGGCACGGTCCTTGGCCTCGCGAATGACGTCGGCGTCCGAGGCGCGTGCGGCAGGCATGGAGCCCAGCATCAGCAAGGTGACGGCCAGTGATCCGATCAGTGTCTTGAGCATGCGAGGACTCCTGCTTGCGTGTGGCGACCCCTGAGGCGCCGTCGGCAATTTCAATGGGCGGCGGATGCGGTGATCGCTGCCAGATCTGCCGTTGTGTCGGTGGTGTGAGGCCGGGTCGTGCTGCAGGACGCGATCAAGATCACAGTACACGCCGGCGCAGCGAGCCTGGCGACGGCGGTTTGATGTCCAGCTGCAGCCCTCATCAGAGGTGCCACCGTATCGACAGTCCGTAGGTGCGCGGCGGATACAGGTCCACCACGTTCGGAACACCCACGGACAAGCCCTCGTAGAAGGCGATGACGCCGGTGTTCTCGAGATTGCGAACATACGCGGAAGCGGACCAGTGGCCGCCGCTATCCTCGTACGTCAGGTCCGCGGTCGTGCGCGTGTACGTCGGCTGATAGGACCCGGGCGCATTGCCGTTGTCCATGTAGTGACCGCCTTCCAGCTCAGTGCTGACCTTCGCAATGATCTTGTTGGAGCCCCGCAGTACGAACTCGTGTTGGTAGGAGCCGGAGATGCTGTAGGGCGCCGCCGCCTCGATACGATTGCCATTGTAGTTCACGCCACCGATCTTGAATTCAACGAACCGGGCGTGCAGGAACGTCGGAGTGAGGGTCAGGCGATCGTGGGCGCTGAGCGCGAAGGCCGTCTCGAGCTCGCCGCCGTACATTTCGGACTTCTGCGAGTTGAGGGTTTCGAGGAACAGTCCGGGGAATTGCCCGGTGGCATCCGTGACGGCATTCAGTGTCTGGAATCCCTTGTAGTCGTAATAGAACACCTCGTAGTTCACCTGAACCCGGTCCGACCAGAAGCGATTCTTGTTGCCGAACTGATAAGCCGTGATGGTCTCCGGCGCGTAGACCTGGTTGGAGCCCGGGAAGTCGGGCACCTCGCTGACCCCTCCGGACTTGAACCCGGTGCTCACCGAGCCATAGAGGAGCGAGCGCGGCGTGAGGTCGTATTCCAGCCCGGCTTTCCAGGTCACCTTGTTCAATTCCTCGCTCGGACTCACGAAGACGCCGTTCTGAGTCTGGGCCGCGGATTTCTTCTCGTTGGTGTAGCGCAGTCCGCCGGTGATTCGCAGCCCCTCGATGATGGGGTAAGTGATCTGACCGAACACGGCCTTGGAGTCATCGCTCAGCAAGGGATTGGTCTTGAAGAACATGAACCCGTTGCTGATCAGGGATTCGGAATAAGGGGTCCTTTCACGGGAATAATAGCCGCCGACGAGCCAGTTCAACTTCGAGCCGGCGGGGGAGGCGATGCGTATCTCCTGCGTCGTATATCTGGCCGTCTCGCCTTGTGTGTACCCTGTATTCGTATCGAGAGGATTGAGT